>NZ_JAEVHL010000015.1 GCF_016803395.1 Micromonospora tarensis
CAACTCCAACGGCACCATCAGCAACGTCCAGTCCGGACGATGCCTCGACGCCTGGAGCACCGCCAACGGCGCCCAGATCCAGCTCTACGACTGCCACGGCCAAACCAACCAGCAATTCCGGCTCAACTCCGTCGGCGGTGGCACCCCGACGCCGACGCCGACGCCCACGACTCCGCCGCCGACCGGTGGCACGTGTGACCTGCCCTCCTCGTACCGCTGGTCCTCGACCGGCGCGCTGGCGCAGCCGAGATCGGGTTGGGTCTCGCTGAAGGACTTCACCGTCGCGCCGTACAACGGCCAGCAGCTCGTCTACGCCACCACGCACGACACCGGCACCACGTGGGGCTCGATGAACTTCGGTCTCTTCAGCAACTACTCGCAGATGGGCTCGGCCAGTCAGAACGCGATGAACTCCGCGACTGTCGCGCCGTCGCTGTTCTACTTCGCGCCGCGCAACATCTGGGTGCTGGCCTACCAGTGGGGCGGCCCGGCGTTCTCGTACCGGACCTCCAGCGACCCGACCAACCCGAACGGATGGTCGTCGGCGCAGACGTTGTTCACCGGAAGCATCTCCAACTCCAGCACCGGCCCGATCGACCAGGCGATCATCGGCGACGACCAGAACATGTACCTGTTCTTCGCCGGTGACAACGGCCGGATCTACCGGGCCAGCATGCCGATCGGGAACTTCCCGGGCAGCTTCGGCTCGAACTACACGACGATCATGACCGACTCGACGAACAACCTCTTCGAGGCCGTCCAGGTCTACAAGCTCCAGGGCCTGAACAAGTACCTCATGATCGTCGAGGCGATCGGCTCGAACGGTCGCTACTTCCGGTCGTTCACGGCCACCAGCCTGGGTGGCACGTGGACGCCACAGGCCACGTCCGAGAGCAACCCGTTCGCCGGCAAGGCCAACAGCGGTGCCAGCTGGACCAACGACATCAGCCACGGTGAGCTGCTGCGGACCAACGCCGATCAGACGATGACCGTGGACGCCTGCAACCTGCAACTGCTCTACCAGGGGCGTTCTCCCAGCTCCGGCGGTGACTACGGCCTGCTGCCGTACCGGCCGGGTCTGCTGACGCTGCAACGCTGACGTCCGGACATCCCCGGGGCGGGCGGGCTCGCACAGATCGAGCCGCCCGCCCCTCGCTCCCCCACCACCAGGAGGTACCGACAGTGCGAGAAGACACGTACCGCCCCCCGCCCGCCGGGAACACCACTGCCGACCGGCCGTCCCCCCGTCCCCGCGGGCGGTTGCTCAAACTCGTCGCCGCCGGGATCGCCGCCGCCGTCGGGCTCTTCTCCGTGACCGTGGCGACCGGGTCGGCGTCGGCCGCCGACAACCCGTACCAGCGCGGCCCCGACCCCACCCGGACCAGCGTCACCGCCGTCAACGGCCCCTTCGCCAACACGTCGGTGAGCGTCCCGACCGGGTACGGCTTCAACGGTGGCCGGATCTACTACCCGACCGACACCAGCCAGGGCACCTTCGGGGCCATCGCCATCTCGCCGGGCTACACCGCGTTGTTCTCCGCCGAGCTGGCCTGGATGGGGCCGTGGCTGGCCTCGCACGGCTTCGTCGTGATCGGCATCGAGACCAACAGCCGCAACGACTTCGACACGGCCCGCGGCACCCAGTTGCTCGCCGCGCTGGACTACCTCACCCAGCAGAGCCCGGTACGCGACCGGGTCGACCCCACCCGGCTGGCCGTCGCCGGTCACTCCATGGGCGGCGGTGGAGCGCTGAGCGCGGCCATCCGGCGTCCGTCGCTGAAGGCAGTGGTCGGCATCGCGCCGTACTCGCCGTCGTCGAACCTGGCCAACGACCGGGTGCCGACGATGATCTTCGCTGGGCAGGCGGACACCGTGGTCACCCCGTCCTACGCCACCGGCCTGTACAACAGCCTCCCGACCACGACGGAGAGCGTCTACGTGGAGGTCGCCGGCGCGGACCACGGGTTCATGGTCGGCCGGTCGAACCCGGTGATGGTCCGGACGATGCTGCCGTTCGTCAAGATGTTCGTCGACAACGACACCAGGTACAGCCAGTTCCTGTGTCCGCTGCTGGACAACAGCGGCGTGGTCACCTACCGCAGCACCTGCCCGCTGCTGCCGTCGACGCCGACCACCCCGCCCACCGACCCGCCCACTGATCCGCCCACCACCCCGCCCGGCTCGGCCAGCGAGATCGTCGGCACCCAGTCCGGCCGGTGCGTCGACGTACCCAACGCCGCCACCACCAACGGCACCCGGGTCCAGCTCTACGACTGCAACAGACAAACCAACCAGACCTGGACCTACACCTCGGGCAAACAACTACAGGTGTACGGCAACATGTGCCTGGACGCGGCCGGCACCGGCAACGGCGCGGCGGTACAGATCTACAACTGCCACAGCCAAACCAACCAACAGTGGAACCTCAACTCCAACGGCACCATCAGCAACGTCCAGTCCGGACGATGCCTCGACGCCTGGAGCACCGCCAACGGCGCCCAGATCCAGCTCTACGACTGCCACGGACAAACCAACCAACAATTCCGGCTCACGCCCCGCGCTTGATGATCATGACTGATTCACCGAACGCGTCGTTCGAGAGCGTGCGGACCGACAGGGCTGGGCACGAGATCCGACCCAGCTGGAACAGGCCGGATTGACAACGGCGGGCAGGCTCGGCGCGACAGCGGAGCCTGCCCGCTCGTCGGATCGATCAACGCGACTCCGGTCGCCGCCCCGACGTCGGTCCTCAGCGCCCGGTCGGTGGGCGGTGGGCCCGTCCGGCCCGTCCGGGCCGGACACTGCGGCGCGAGAGCAGGTTCTACGCCTGCCCGGGCGACAGAACGCCTAGCCGGTGGTGGCGCGGGCGGCGGTGTCGATGAGGTCGGCGACAGGGCCGGGTTGAGAGACCGCCACGGCGTGGGACGCGTCGATCTCGACCGTGGTGGACCCGGCCCGTTGGGCCATGAAGCGCTGCAGCTCCGGCGGAATGCCCCGGTCCTGCGTGGTGACCAGGGTCCACGACGGGATGGTTTTCCAGGCGACCTTGGTCACCGCCCCGGTCTGGGCGCTCTCCGCGGCCGGCCGTTGGGTGACCGCCATCAGTTCGGCGACGTCGGGGGCGACGTCAGCGGCGAACACAGCCGGGTACTTGTCCTGCTGGATGTACTGGTCCATGGCCGTGCCGCCGTCGGCGAGAGGGAACGGAACCATCTTGATGGAGGTGCCGAGTTGGCTTCCGGGATGCTCCATGATCAGGCCGACCACACTCTCGCCGACCTCCGGGCTGATGCTGGCGACGTACACCAGAGCCTTCACGTTGGCGGCACCATCCGCGGCCTCCGTCATCACTGCGCCGCCGTACGAGTGAGCGGCCATCACGACCGGACCAGCCACGGTGTCCACAACAGAGCGAACGTAGGCGGCGTCCTGCTGCACACCGCGCAGCGGGTTGGCCACGGCCATCACCGGGTAGCCTCGCCGCTTGAGGTGAGCGATCACCCCATGCCAGCTTGACGAGTCGGCGAACGCCCCGTGCACGAGCACGATAGTGGGTAGCCCTGCCCCCTGGCCGGACGTGTCAGGAGCAGTGTTCATTCGGCATCCCCTTCCGCAAAATCCTGTCGGGTGCTGGACGTGGAGGCACAGACCGGACGCGGCGAGAACGTTCGATGGGCGTCTCGCTGCCGGTCACACCGGGACTGGGATTCCGGTACAGCACCAATATCCGGCACGAACGAGACTTCTGTCAGCGAGATTGAAGAAGCCGGGCGAATCCCCACAACCGATCGGCGGCCCGCTACCCCGCAACCACCGGCGAGGACGGTCCGTTCGGCCGGCGGGGCGCTCGAACCAATGTGCGCACCTTGCTGAGCGGACGGGTCCGGCCTGCTCCGCCGGGGCCCACCGGCATGATCCACTCGACGAGCCGCGCCACAACCCCGTCGGGTGCTCTGTCAGAGCCGCCCACCGCACGATCGATTATCAACTACGGCTTGACGGCTCGGGTGCGAAATCGTCGTTGATCCGGGACCGGTGGGTGCCGGACGCTTGTGGCATCAGGCGCGGAGGTCGCCAGCCGGTCTCGGGCCACGCTCTGAGCAGAGCGGGGCCGTGCCCGTCGAAGGAACAGGATGAGGGCAGGTATGGAGTTTTCGATGATGGGGATGGCGATCGCCGCGGGCAGCCCGACGGCGAGCGCGGCGTGGTTCACCGAACATCTCGGGTTCAAGGTCGGGGTCGACCTCGGCTGGTACGTGAACACCCAGCACGCCGATCATCCAACGGTCAGCCTGGACTTCGTGCAGCGCGACCACGAATCGTGGCCGCAGGCGACCCGGGGCAAGGCGGTGGTCGGCACGATGCTGGCGTTCCTGGTCGCCGACGTTGACGCCGAGTTCGAACGGCTGCGCTCCGCTGGGTTGGAGGTGGTCCTGCCGCTCGTGACCGAGCCGTGGGGACAGCGCCGATTCCAGGTCGCCGGCCCCGACGGGCTACTGGTGGAGGTGCTGCAGATGGTGGCGCCGGACCCGCAGTGGCTCGCCGACAACGGCCTGGCCGACGGTTGACGGTGTGCCGATCGGGAGCTGCGGCATTCGGCGGGACAACCGCTCCGGCTGAACCGCGACCCGGCCAACGTTGACGGTCAGCGCGACTAGCGGGACAGCGGGGACAGCTCGTCGACGACCCGTGCCATCGACCGGATGATCTCGGTCTCCGTCTCGGTGCGCCAGATCAGGGCGTAATCCAGGCGGGGCAGGTCGGTGATGGGCAACCACCGCACGTCCGGCATGGCCCAGTGGTCGGTCACGTGGACGGGGAAGACCTGGACCGTTTCGCCGAGGGCGACGAAATGGATGAGTTCGTCGCTGTTACCGACGGTTGCGCCACGTTTGATCGCATGGCCGCGTGGGCTCTGAAACGGCAGGTACGCGTCTTCCCAGTAGTCCGGCAGGCGTTGCCCCGTTCCGTTCGGGAAGTCGGCGAGCATCTCCAGCGACACGGATGGCCGTCGGGCCAGTTCGTGGTCGGTCGACACCGCCAGGATCCGCCGGTCGCCGAAGAGGATCGGCCCCACCGTCAGGTCCGGTTCGTTCACGGGCAGCCAGGCGACGAGGATGTCATGTTCCGCCGCACGTAGCGCGGCGAACGGATCGACGAACGGGGCCCGGCGGATCTGCAACGACCACTGCGGGTGCCGCTGGCGGAACGTGTCCCAGAACGGGCGCAGGTCGTACGTGTTGAAAGGGATTATGCCCACGCGGAGCGTGCCGGTGATGCCCTGCGCGACCCGCCGGGCCCGTTTGACACTCGCCAGCAGGTCGGCGTGGACGGGCCGCAGGTCGTCGCGCAGCTGTTCGCCAAGCGGCGTGAGCCGGACGACACGGGTGGAGCGGTCGAACAGCAGGCCACCGATGCGGCGTTCCTGCTGCTTGATGGTCTGGCTGACCCGCGCTGTGGTGACGTGCAGTCGCTGCGCTGTCCGACCGAAGTGCAGCTCTTCGGCGAGCACCAGAATGGTCTCGATGTCGCGCAGTTCCACCATGTTCCCGTTCGCGAGATGCCTGCCCCTGCCACTCGGCCCTATCCACTCGTCGACTCGCGGCTCGCCGGCCGTCCGACCAGCTCAGCGCCAGTTGGCCGGCAGGCGTGCGCAGGGTCGGTCCGCCCACGGACGGATCAGGGAGATCAGGATGACCGGTGTCGCGAGCAGGACGTGGGCAGGGATGCGGGTGGGCGGTCGATTAGGGTCGGCAGCATGACGCCTGCCCCTGCCGCCAGTGCTTTCGACGAGCTGCGCCTGGACGCGGTTTCCGACCAGGAGGAGCTACGCCGGGCCTACGAACTTCCCAGCGACGCGGCAGTGCGCAAGCAGATGACCGAACTCACCGAGCAGACCCGGCGGCTGATCGGCTGCTCGTCGCTGGTCCTGGTCGCCACAGTGGATGCCAGCGGCAACTGTGACGTCTCCCCGCGCGGCGGCCCCGCGGGGTTCGTCGCCGTTCTGGACGCACGGACTGTGGCGATACCGGACGCCACCGGCAACAAACGTCTGGACAGCCTGCAGAACGTCGTCGGCACCGGCCGGGCCGGGTTGCTCTTCGTCATCCCGGGGCGCACCACGACGCTCAGGGTGAACGGCCGCGCCTGCGTCTCCACTCGCCCCGACCTGCTGTCCCAGCTGACCGCCGTGGGTAAGCCGCCGGCCAGTGCGCTGGTGCTGGGCATCGAGGAGGTCTACCCGCACTGCCCGAAGGCGCTGCTGCGCAGCGGTGCCTGGGACCCGGAGCAGTGGCTGCCGGCGGACGCCCAGCCGACCTCGGCCGAGGTGACGCTTGCCCAACTGCGGATGCCCGAGCTGACCATCGCCGACATCGAGCAGGCCGAGGCGGACTCGCTGAAGTACCGGTACGAGTGACAGCACAGCCGTGCGGTAGCCGGGGTCAGGGTTCGTAGGTCAGCGCCAGTTGGGCCACGGCCGCGTCGGCGGCCACCGCCGCCTGGTGGGCCGAGTCGGCACTGGTGATCACATAGCCCAGGCGCTCGTGGCTGTTCCGCGGGTGGGTGGTCCGCTGGCCGGGGACCGCCTTGATCCGGGACGCGACCACCTCCGGGAAGCGGGCCAGGACGGCGGTGTCCGGCAGCGCGGCGACCGTACCGCTCCGCCCGGCCAGGAACCGGATCGCGGCACCGCCCTGGCTGGTGGGTGCCAGCTCGGGACGGTTGCCGGTCGCGGCGACGATGGTCTGGTCGAGCAGGCTGACGCCGGTGGCGTGGCGCACCAGATCGGGGACGAAGTCGCCGCCGGCCCGGGCGTTCACCTCGATCAGGACCGGTCCCCGATCGGTCAGCTTGACCTCGGTGTGCGCCGGGCCGAAGTCGAACCCGATGGCGTTCAGCGCCGCCAACGCCACGTCGACCGCCGCCTCGCGCACCTGCTTCGGTAGGCCGGACGGGAACGTGTGACCCAGCTCGATGAAGTACGGCACCGGGCCGAGCAGCTTGTCCGTCACCCCCAGAACCACAGTGCGCCCGTCGGCGGTGAACGTCTCCACGCTGACCTCATGCCCGAACAGGCACTCCTCGACCAGCCCGCCCGGCACCCGCGGTTGCCCCTTGGAGTTGGTCCGGGAGGCGACGAGTTCGGTCATCCGGGTGTGCGCCTGCTCCCGGCTGTGGCACAGCGTCACACCGATGCTGGCCGACTCGTCCACCGGCTTGATCACGCAGGGTACGCCGATCTCGTCGAGCACCTCGTCCAGCAGGGCGGCGGAGTCGACAAATCGGAAGCCGGGCACCGGCACCCCCGCCTCGCGGCAGACCACACGGCACCGGCCCTTGTCCCGGGCGATGTCGGCGGCGGCCGGATCCAGCCCGGGCAGACCCAGGCGACGAGCGGTCGCCGCGGTCACCGGCACGAAGTACTCCATCACCGTCATCACGCCGCCCACCGTGCCGGGCAGCGCGCGCAGCGCCTTCGCCATCACGTCGGGATTCTGCGTGTCGCACTCGACGATCTCGTCGGCGAGGTCACTGATGGTCCGGGCCGCGTCCGGGTCGGTGTTGTACTTGGCCAGGTCCGAGGTGAGGAACGCGATCCGCAGGCCGCGCTCGTGGGCCAGGCGCAGCGCCTGCATGCCGGTACCGGTCATGTTGCTCTCGACGAACGCGAGGAACGTCATCGGGTCACGCTCCCGGTCACCGCGGCGCGCCCGACCGGGGTGTAGTGCCAGTAGCTGTCCTGCTCGGGGCGGACGGCCCGGTCCAGCGGATCCCGTACGAGACGGGCCACGAACCCAGCCGGCACCACGACCAGTAGGTACACCACGGCGAGCAAAAAGTTCCGCATCAGACTCCTTCAGTCCAGGGGGATCTCGGTACGCCAGTTGTCGTCGGCGGTCCACGGCGGCTGCTCGGCCTTGTCGAGAAGGAAGCTACCGATCACCAGGTAGTCGACGTTGGTCCGCATGAAGCAGGTGTACGCCTCGGCGGGGGTGTTGACGATCGGCTCGCCGCGCACGTTGAAGGAGGTGTTGACCAGCACCGGGCAGCCGGTGTGCTCCTTGAACGCGCCGAGCAACGCGTGGAACGCGGGGTTCACGTCCGGTCCGACGGTCTGCACCCGCGCCGAGTGGTCGACGTGGGTGACAGCGGGAATCGTGGAGCGCCGCACCTTCAGCAGATCCAGCCCGGTACGCTCGCCGCCCGACCGCACCTCCAGCCGATGCTGGTCGGCCACCCCGGCGACCAGCAGCATGTACGGGCTCTCCTGGTTGATCTCGAAGTAGTCCTTGGCGTGCTCGGCCAGCACCGCGGGCGCGAACGGCCGGAACGACTCCCGAAACTTGATCTTCAGATTCATCGTGGACTGCATGTCCGGGTTTCGCGGGTCGCCGAGGATCGACCGGGCACCGAGCGCACGCGGCCCGAACTCCATCCGGCCCTGGTGCCAGCCGACGATAGCCCCGTCGGCCAGCTTCTCCGCGACGGTACGGCTGAGCTCGTCCCGTTCCATCCGCCGGTACGGGATGGCGTGCCCGTCCAGGTAGGCGCCGATCTCCGCATCGCTGTACGCCGGGCCGAGCAGCGACCCGGCCATCGCGTCCCGGCCGGTGGCGAGGTGCTCGCGCCGCGCCCCGCGCTCCGCCGTGACCGCCAGCGCCGCACCCAGCGCGCCTCCGGCGTCCCCGGCGGCCGGCTGGATCCAGATCTCGTCGAAGACCCCCGCCTCGGCGAGCTTGCCGTTGCCGACGCAGTTCAGCGCGACCCCGCCGGCCAGGCAGAGCCGCCGCTCCCCGGTGAGCTCGCGAGCCGTGGCGGCCAGCCGCAGCATGACCTCCTCGGTGACCTGCTGTACCGAGGCGGCCAGGTCGAACTCGCGCTCGGTCAACGCCCCCTCGGGCGAGCGCCGCGGGCCGTCGAAGAGCCGCTCGAAGCCACGGCCGGTCATCACCTGGCCACGGTGGTACTCGAAGTAGCGCATGTCGAGCTTGAACGTGCCGTCCGGCTTGAGGTCGATCAGCTTCTCTCGGATCCGGTCGGCGAAGCGGGGTCGCCCGTACGGCGCCAGGCCCATCAGCTTGTACTCCCCGGAGTCCACCTTGAATCCGCAGAAGTAGGTGAACGCCGAGTAGAGCAGCCCGAGCGAATGCGGGAAGCGCAGCTCGGCGAGCTGGTCCAGCCTGTCGCCGCGGCCGTGCCACAGCGTGGTCGTGGCCCACTCGCCGACCCCGTCGATGCAGAGCACCGCGGCCGACTCGTACGGGCTGGGGAAGAAGGCTGACGCCGCGTGGGACTCGTGGTGTTTGCGTACCGAGATCGGCGGCACCGTGCCGAGGCCCAGCGCCGCGAGCTCGCGCTCCACCTGGCGCGGGGTGCGCAGCTTCCAGCTCAGCCACGGCGGCAGAGTGGCCTGGAAGGACTGCCGGCCACGCGGCACGGCACCGAGATAGGTGGCCAGGACCCGGCGGAACTTCAGGCTGGCGTCCTCGTAGTACGCCACCGCCGTCACGTCGTCGAGGGTGACCCCCGCCGCGCGGAGGCAGTACTGCACCGCGCGGGCCGGAAAGGACCGGTCGTGGCGCCGGCGGGTGAACCGTTCCTCCTGCGCGGCGGCGATCGGTCGGCCGCCGTCGACAAGCGCGGCAGCGCTGTCGTGATAGTAGGCAGAGATCCCGAGGACGAGGTCAGTCATCGTGTGCGCCTTCCCGGCTCTGGCTGCGGCGGCTGGTGCGTCTGGCCCGCCCGGCGGCCCAGCGGGCCATCAGGCCGTTGGGCGGGTTGAGGGATCGGAAGCCGCGGCGGATCCGCGGCCACGCGGCATCGCGCAGGGCCGGTTCGCCGGACGTCGAGCCGGCGGCCATGAACGTGTTGATGGCGTCGGCCGCCCACGCGGAGTGGCCGGTGGCGACGTTGTCGATGGTGTTGTGCAGGTCGACGAAGCGGGTGTCGAAGCCGTACTTCTTCAGCGCGAGCCGGGCCCGCCGGTAGCTGCCGCCGACGCCGGAGAGCTCCATCGCGAGGTTCAGCCCGAGGATCTCCGGCAGGAACGTGCGCGGGAAGCGCCCGATGCTGAGCCAGTACACCGGCAGCTCGAACGAACGCTCCGCGAAGCCGGGCCAGCGCGCGAACTCCAGCGTGCCGGTCGGCGGCAGGTCATGGCCCATGCCGGCGATCAGCTGCCGGTAGATCAGCGGGTGGTTGAGCCGTGGCTCGCCGTTGCCCAGCTCGTCCCAGTACGTCTCGAACAGGGAGAAGCCGATCGGCGAGGAGGCGAGTTCGTAGTCGGTGAACCCCTGCAGCCAGGCCCCGTCGATCATGGTGAGCGGCGCGAGCTGCACGGACGACTCGATCAGCTCCTCCCGGGTGGGCAGGGCGTCGGCACCGCTCCGCTCGAATCCGGCCGCGTGCCGCTCGTGCTGTGCGGCCAGCCACGGCCGCAGCCCTTCGGCGGGCCATCGCTGCGGCAGCATCACCTCCGCTTCCGCCATCCGATGACCGGCGCGGCCGAGCCAGCCGTGCACGTACTCGACGGCATAGCGCCGCAACTCCGGGGTGATCGTCCGGCGTTGCAGCAGCGCGTAGGCGGTACGGAGGTCGGGTTTGCCGGTCGTTGAGCTGGCGGAGCGGTAGACCCGCCAACGCGGCGCCGGTGGCTCCCCGGCCGCGCGGTGTGAGTCGGTGTCGGTGGCCGCTGACGCGTCGGCCTCCGTGCCGGCCGCGATCTCGGCGCCGTCCAGACTGGCCACCCAGCGCCGGACCACCACCACGTCCTCGGGGGCGAAGACGCGGAACATCGCGCCCCGCTCCCCGATCAGGCCGGTGATCAGCGGGCTGCGGTCGGGGCTGCCGGGCCGGATGAGCTTGCTGCGGGACAGCGCCCTCAGCAGCGGCCACGGGTCGGTCTGCGCCTCGGTCATCCACTGCGAGAGCGGCCGGCCCTCAAGCGGGAACGACTGGTGGTACACCGCCCCCTCGCGGGCCCGCACGCGCACCAGCTCGGCCATCTCCTCGGCCGGATCCAGGGACCGGAGCAGCTCCGAACGCACCTGCGCGTGCCACACCCGGACCGCGGCGAACGCCCAGCGGAAGCCGAGCGCGACCCGGTCCCTGTCGCACCGACCGGCGGCGGCAGCCGACAGCTCGGTGGCGGTCACCGACTCCGGGCCGTGCGCCGAACCCAGGTCCAGCGCCTGCCAGTAGGGCAGCGGGAGGGCGGCCCGGGCACTGGCGAGCGGCGGCGGCAGCCCAACCGCCCGCAGGCAGCGGTCCGCGCCGAGGATCTCCGGGCGCAGCTCCTCCGGGCGTCGGCTCATCAGCAGCAGCAGCGCCGGCAGGTAGAAGGCTCGGTCGGCGATGCGCTGGTCGAGCGCGATCCCGGCGACCGGGCTCGCGTTGTCGGCGAGCCGGAGGTCCCGCAGCAGCGCGAGGAACGCGTGGCCCCGTGAGTCGCGGGCGTGTCCGGCGCCGACATCCCCGGCGTACAGCCGCAGGCACACCAGGGCGAGGTCGTCGTCCGCCTCGGCCATGCTGGTCAGCCACTGTAGCCAGGCGCCGGCCACCAGGCCCAGCGGCGCGCAGCCGAGCACCGCGCGGCGCAGCAGCACGTCCCGGCCGTCGTCGTCGGGTTCGGCGTCGTCCCACAGTCGCCGGTAGCGTTCGGCCTCCCGGTCCGACCAGGTCCGCACCTCCCGGGCGGCGGTCTCGAGATCGAAATCGTCCACCACCGGCCCGGCCACGCGGTGCAGTTCGGTGTGGATGTCGGCGACGGCCTGCGGGGCCACCTCGCACTCCGGGTCGGTCATGTCGGCGTACAGGGTGCGCAGCCAGGCCGGTGCCGGCCCGTGCCGGGGCGCCGCGCTGGTCAGCGTGGGCACAGCCATTGGGTCACCTCAGAACATCGGGTAGATGGTGGAGTCCTGGCCGCGTTTCTGGCGACGCCGGAACACCCGCTGGAAGAGAGCGCTGAGCCACTTCATGGTCTTGTCCCCCTAGAGATTGGCGTCGAGCAGTCGCGCGACGACGTCGTGTCCGTGGTCGGTGAAGTGGATGCGATCGACGAACAGCCACTCGTCGGCGGCGGTGGCGTCGGCCAGCAGCGGGCTCAGATCGAACATCTGAACTCCGAGCTTCTGGCATCCCTGGGCGAGCTCGTCGGCGTACCTGCGGCCCACGTCCATCCGGGAGATGTCCCCGTACGCCTTGCCGAAGTTCGCGAGTTGGTCGAGCTCGCCGAAGATCAGCTCCTCCTCGGGGGCCGGTTTCTCCCGGACCCACGGGGCCAACGGCTGGAGCACGTACGTGAGCTTCGCGCCCAGGCCCGCGGCGAGCAGCCGCCAGGTGTCCAGGTGGCGGACCGTCCGTTCGACGGCGTCGGCGATCTGCGTGTCGAGGTCCGGCACCGCCAGGTCGGCCGCGCTGCGGTCGGTGACCCGGTTGGCCTCACGCCGAGACGCGCCCGCCTCCCGCCGCTGACGAATCTTCAGCTGGTCGATCTGCTCGTAGTACTCGTGGCAGTTGAAGAAGGCGCCGTCATCACCCTGCATCCAGCGCGGCAGCCGGGCCAGCCCGAGGTCGTTGAAGCCGGAGAGCAACACGATCCGGTCGATCCGCGGCAGCAGGTGCCGGTACAGGGTGAACAGCAGCAGTTCCTGCGTCGAATTGTGGCTGCGGCCCCCGAAGTTGAGCCAGGGACGGTCGGCGCCCTGCAGGTGCCAGAGGCGGGAGGCCAGGGTGGCCCCGTCATTCGACGCGCCGATGCCGAAGACGGTGGAGCTACCGGCGATCACGTTGACCGGGCCGTCCGGGACGTTGCCGCCGGCCGACGCCCTGGCGCCCGGCCCCTCGGCGATCCGGAAGCCCAGCCGGTCGGTGTTGACCACCGAGGACCGGTGGTCGGTCGGATGGAAGTACATGAGGTACGGCATCCAGCGGATCTCGGCGCGGTCGTCGAACCTCTCGGCGTACTTGAGCATCTGTGGCGTCAGAGTGGCGCGATGTGAGGTCATGACGTCCTTTCAGCCGGGTGACAGACTGGGTTCGGGATGGGTGACCGGAATCCGGGTGCGCAGCGACCACCGCACGACCGGCGGGACGAGCAGCCCGGCGCCGGCCAGCAGAGCGCCGACCACGTACCAGCCGGGGCGGCCCCACTCGATGCAGAGGCTGACCAGCAGGACCGGTCCGAACGACTCGGCCAGTCCCATGCCGATGCCGAAGACACCTAGGTACTGACCCACCGCGTGCTTCGGCGCGAGTTCGTTGGACAACTCGAAGCCGCCGGCCGCCTGCCAGAGCTCGCCGACGGTGTGCACCACGATGCCGGTGAGCAGCAGCGTGGCCGCGGCCCAGCCGGGCGCGCCCGCGGCGGACGAGATCAGCGCGCAGGCCAGCAGGAACATCAACCCGGCGCGGCGCATGGTGCGGCCGGCCCGCTGCGGGGTGTCGACGTTACGACTGGCCCGTACCTGGAAGAGCACGATGATCGCGGTGTTGAGGACGACGGCGGCCGAGACGAGCCAGCGGGGCGCACCGGTGGCCACCACGATCCACAGCGGAATCGCGACGGTGAGGATGCGGTACTGGATGGACAGCACCCCGTCGAGCACCGCCAGCGACAGGTAGGGCAGGTCGCGCACCGCGGTCCAGCGCTGGCCCGGGTGCTGCGCGCCGGCCGGGGGCACGTGCGGCAGGGCGACCGCGGTCAGCGCGGCGACCAGCAGGATCAGGGCGTTCGCGACGATCAACCAGCGGTACCCGCCGACCGTGTCGCGCTGCGCCGCCCAACCGGCCAGGGCCGCGCCCAGGGCGATGCCGACGTTGGTGGTGGCCCGGACGTACGCGCGCAGTGGTTGTGGTTTGGCGCCGGCGATCTGGTTGATCACCGGCCCGCGGACCACCATGCCGGCGGCCTGCGCGGCGATCGCCACCGTCACCGGCACCAGGAACGACCAGAAGTCGCGAGCGAACAGCAGGGTGAAGGTGGCGGCGGCGCCGATCCCGAGCGCGCCGACGTAGCACTCGCGGGCGCCGCGCCGGTCGGCCAGGTGTCCGGCGGCCACCCCGGCCAGCAGCGCGATGAGGCCGGCGATGCTGAGGCCGGCACCGACCTGGACCGCCGGGAGGTGCACGGCGCGGGTGAAGAACAGGACGCCGGCGGTGAGGAAGATGCCCTTTCCGATCGTGGCGGCGAGCGTGACCAGCGCGAGCACGCGCCGGTCACGGTCAGGCGGGATGACCCCGGACAATGCGCGCAAGGACCATCCTCCAAGCCGACTGAGGTTCCGGAACCGAATAGCGGAAAAGGGAGCCTCGTCGCTCCGAGGAAGACGGAAAGCCACGCCCTCCGGAAAGACCAGTTCGACGCCGCATCGAAACTAGCGCATGGTTCTTCGCCATCTGGCCCCGTTCTCGGGGAGTGAGACGAATGGCCGGCAACATCTGGTGGGCGTTTGTCAATCGCCAACCTGTGGGACACCTCAGCGTTTCGCGGCATTCAAGGTGCGGAGCCGGACAAGTGCGGAACAGCGGACCTGAAAACCCATTAAAAATTTCACATCAGGGTTGATGCGTTTGAATTTCCATGCAAGACTCCGGCCCCGCCCTCGGTGCCGTCGCCGCCTGTCATGCTTCCGACACCGAGACCCGGGCAGTGCAGGCACCGCATCTCGACGTCGACCCAG
The DNA here is from genome assembly GCF_016803395.1 of Micromonospora tarensis. Classification (GTDB taxonomy): domain Bacteria; phylum Actinomycetota; class Actinomycetes; order Mycobacteriales; family Micromonosporaceae; genus Micromonospora; species Micromonospora tarensis. Next base: position 14,682 of record NZ_JAEVHL010000015.1, read on the forward strand.
CGCGACCCTAATCGTGACGCGTCCACCAAGGACATCCGCCCTCCCTGGTCACGCGCCGCTCGGTCACACGTTCCGCGCTCCGCCATTCTGGCCGGGACACTTCGGCAACTTCCCCTGCGCACCTCATGGATGATGATGGGCTCGAAAGGCACATCTCCTCAATTAACGGCGACGGCAGAATGTCGCTGGCGAAGAGAGCAACGTCACCTGACGCAATGTTGACTACCGTGACCGGGTGGCATGTTGTCTCACTCAAGCCAACCGACCATCCTCCGAAAGTGCACAATGCGGGGCCGCTGAACGCCACCACTCCGAGCAGTCCTGGCGAACCTCGCCACCGGTTCTGCCTGCCAGGACGAAATGTCGCCGGCCGGTCCACGCAACCACACCCGGCGGCCGTGGTGGGACCGCGCTGCGCACGGACGGTGCTCGCCCGCAGCTGCGGGTCGACGTCGCTCCGGTGAGCGGCTTCGGCCTTCAGGCCTTCCGGCTGCGCTGCGCACGGACCTCCGCAACCGCGTCGGCAAGGGCAGCCACTCCGTCGGTGATGGAGCGTTCCGTGAGGGCGGCGTAGCCGAAGATCAGCCCGCCGGGTCCGGCGGGGCTCAGTCGGTACCGGGAGACGCCCTGCACGCTCAGTCCGCGCCGGGCGGCGGCAGCCACGACCGGAGCCTCGTCGAGGTCGTGCGGGAGCCAGGTAACGACGTGTTGGCCGGCCGCGACACCGACTGGTTCCAGGTCGGGCAGCCGGGTGCGCAGTGCGGCCAGGAGGGTGTCCCGGCGGCGGCGGTAGATCGGGCGCATGCGCCGCAGGTGCCGGTCGAACTCGCCGCGGTTGAGGAAGTCGGCGAAGGTCAGTTGGTCGATGACGGGAGAGCCGCGGTCGGCCAGCACCTTGGCCGCCGTGATCTCGTCGACCAGGTGTGACGGCGCGAGCAGCCAGCCGAGCCGCAGCCCTGGCGCCAGGGTCTTGCTCGCCGTGCCGCAGTAGACGACGGTCTCCGGCGCCAGCCCCTGCATGGCGCCGATCGGCGAGCGGTCGTAGCGGTACTCCGCGTCGTAGTCGTCCTCGATTACCACGGCGCCTCGACGCTGGGCCCAGTCGATCACCCGGGCCCGCGCGGAGGCCGACAGGACACCGCCGGTCGGCCACTGGTGCGAGGGCGTCAGCACGACGGCGTCCGCATCGGTCTGTTCCAGTGCCTCGACGAGAATGCCATCGGGCCCGACCGGGATGCCGATCACGTCCAGGCCGGCGGCGGCCGCGACGGGGCGGGCGTCGTCGTCCGGGGACGGATCCTCGACGGCCAGCCGGCGGGCGCCGCGCGCCGCGAGTACCTGGATCAGCAGTGCGACGCCCTGGCCGTAGCCATTGCAGATCACCACGTTCTCCGGGCGGGCCGAGGTGCCACGGACGCGGTTGAGGTAGTCGGCCAGGGCTGCGTGCAGTTCGGGCACGCCACGCCCGTCGAGGTAGGCGAAGTGTTCGTTCGGCGCGGTGGTGAGGATTGTGCGTACCGAACGCAGCCAGGCGGCCCGGGGGAACGACGACACGTCGGTGCGGCCGTACCCGAAGTCGATCGTGGCCGCCGGCCGGTCCCCGACGCGGCGCTGCACCGGCGTCGGAACCAACTCGACCGCAACCTGGGTGTAGCCGCCCGCCCGACTGGTGAGGTAGCCCTCGGCGACGAGTTGCTGGTAAGCCTCGACCACGACGCCGCGCGACACCCCAAGATCGGCTGCGATGGTGCGGGTGGGTGGCAGGGACGTCCCGAGACGCAACCGGCCGGCCCGGATGCCGCCCCGGATCGAGGCGGCGATCTGTCGGTGCAGCGGTTCGGCCGCCGACCGGTCGACAGCAATGAGCAGGTCCGTCGCCGTACTCGAATTGGTCCTGGTGCGGCCCATGCAATAGGACCTTAACGGGGGTACCGATCTCCGGCAGGCTCAGCCGTATGACGACAGCGACCAACCTCCGCCTCCTCACCCCGGACGACCCGGACTACGACGCCGCGCGCACCGTCTGGAACGCCATGATCGACCGTCGCCCGCGGATGATCGCGCGGCCCGCGAGCGTCACCGACGTGGTGACCGCGGTGCGCCTGGCCCGGGAACTCGACCTGGAGATCGGGGTGCGCTGCGGCGGGCACAACGTGGCTGGCCTCGCTGTTCCGGCGAACGGCCTGATGATCGACCTGACCGCGTTGAACGCCGTCCGGGTGGACCCGGTCCGGCGGCGCGCCCGGGTCCAGGGCGGCGCGCTGCTGGGCGCGCTCGACGGGGCGTCGCAGCCATACGGTCTCGCCACGACCGCGGGTAACGTCTCGCACACCGGGGTCGGCGGCCTGACCCTCGGTGGCGGCATGGGTTGGCTCGCCCGCCAACACGGCTTGGCCTGCGACAACGTCGTCTCCTACACGATGGTCACGGCCGACGGGCGGGTGGTGACCGCGAGCCGAACCGAGCACCCCGACCTCTACTGGGGTCTGCGCGGCGGTGGCGGCAACTTCGGCATCGTCACCGACTTCGACTTCCAACTGCACCACACCGGAACGCAGACCCTGGTCGCCGAGTTCGATTTCCGCGCCGAGGACGCCGTACCGGTGCTCGAAGGCTGGCGGGACCTCAACGCCGTCGCGCCACGGCAGGCGACCTTCACCGCCGACGTGCACAGCACGCCCAGCGGCCCGATCGCCACCGTCGGCTTCGTCTGGGTCGGCGACCCCGCACCAGCTCGCCGGTTGCTGCCGGCGATGCGCGCACTCGGGCGTCCGGTCGCCGAACGGGTCACCACTCCGTCATACCTCGAACTCCAGCAACGCGACGACACCACCGGCGGCCACGCCTACCGTCGGTACTCCAGCGCGCACTACCTGCAACAGTTCCCCACCGCAGCGATCGAGGCATTCCTGCTGCGCGGCGCGAGAGACCTATCCGCCGGCAGCCACCTGCCCGGCGTCGGCCTGCAGGCCCACGGTGGGGCGATCGCCGACGTCGCGGACGCCGACGCCGCGTTCAGTCACCGTGGCACCATGTTCGAGTACGGTGCCGGCTCCCGCTGGACCGAGCCGTCCGAGGACGACGAGCGGATGGCAGCGGCTCGCAGTGCCGGAGCCGCGCTCGACCCGTACGCCCACGGCGTCTACGTCAACTCGCTCGCCGCCGACGAGGGGCAACGCGGGGTGAGCCGGGCGTACCCGGCCGCCAAGCTCGCCCGGCTGGCCGCGCTCAAGACCGTCTGGGATCCGCAGAACGCCTTCCACCTCAACCACAACATCCGGCCGCACCGCCGGTAGCGCGGTCGGCGCCCCGGGCTCTCTTGTGTTATCGCCACCCATTGTGCTCGCCGAAGAAACGTCGGAGGTGGATCGCGCAGTCCTTTCCGGACAGGGCATGAGACTGGGCGGCGATGACTTGCCGCGCCCACGGACGAGACCACACGGCACCGCAGGCCAGAACGGACCCTGCCGAAGCACTGGGTTGGAAATCCTGACGGAGCTTCACCGCTGCCCCGCTGCCCCACCCCGATCGTCCAGACCATCCTCGCTTTGAGGTTTGCCGAGGACGCACGCCACCAGCGATGAAACGACGCAGTTATTCGCGAGAATCCTTCCATCCATTCTCGCCAATGTCAAGGGGTGGCACGAAACCATGGCGACGCGCAAGGATGTTTATCAACCAATTGCTTGGCCTAAGGAGCTGTTTCGTGGGACAGGGAAGTCGGAGATTCAACGCGGTTCCGTCACGCACTCTCGCCGCAGCTGTCGCCGTCACCGCCGTCGCGGTGTCTCTGCAATCCGCGGCGTCTGGCGCCCCAAAAGCCGCCTCGCCGCCGGAAACCACCGTGGCCTTCTTGAGTCATGACGAGTATGCCGCCAGGTTCGGCAGCGACGCAATCGCCACTGGAGCCCCGGCTTCTTCCGATGATGGAGCGTTGCGCGCCGCCCCTGAGGAGCGGACGGCCGACAGTAGTGGTGGTGCGGCGCCCCAGCGTGACCCCGTGGGCGGGACTCCTTGGCACCAGGCGCTCTGGGCTCAGACAGACGGGCGAGGAACATATGTTCCTACTCGATTCGGCGATGCTAACCTCGGCTATTCGCACTACGCCTCCCGGCACAACCTGACGACCATGGCGCCCTTCCGGGTAATTCCCAACACCACGAGGCCTATTGTCGATCAGGGCTCCCACATCGAATACCAGGCACTGTTGACGGACCTGTCGAATGGGTCGATCAAGATTAGGGTCCGTATCGTCACCCAAGCGGCCAGCAGGACCGATGACGGTAGGTACGTGACCCCTGATGGCCGCAATGTCGGCACGATCACCGCCTACTGCGAAGGCGTGACCAAGTGCCCTAGCTGGGTGAACCAGATCTCCTGAGTCGCTTCCGGTAGCCTGAGCCACGGACCCGCGGCAACAGTACCGGGTAGCTGAGCCGGCGGGACAGGAACGGAGGAGCGGTGAGCTCGGTGGACGCCACCTTTGGACGGCTGCTTCGACATGCCGCGCCATTGGTGATGGCTCCACCGGGCTCACTGCCGAATGGCGGGCCACAACTCCGCGGCCTGGTTCGAGTCGGAGACGAGAAGGCTCGGGTGTTCTATTGTCCCGACACCACGATGACTCACGGGACAGGCTTTGAGTTCGAACTACTGGCCGGCGACGGCGAACTCGATGTGGATGCCGCTGTCGAGTGGATGAGAGTGGCTGCGTCGTCCCTCGATTCCTGGCAGTCCGCACCCGATGTGCCGACGTTCCGTGACAGCCACGGCAACCTCATCGTATCGGCCCTGGACGCTGGATTTGACTCGACGCGCGGCCTGGCGTGGTACGACCAGAACCTGTTCGGCATGCTCAGCATATTCATCCATGGTGGCGGATTCCCCTGGTTCGAGGATGTTTACTCGTGCGCCGGTTTCATGCTTGTCGGCGACGGGCGGTGCCGCGTCTATATCAGGTTGACCGCCTCGGGCGAGATGTACGGGCTCGACCTGCCCCTCGTGGAATCGCGGGGCGGCATACGCCCCGGAAGCGGGGGAACCTTTCCGCAAGAGGTAGCCTCGGTCATCCGCACGAACACGCTGGTGGCTCAACCAAGGGTTGAGGCGAACGACGACTACGCTCCGGTCGTTTTCGACATGACGAGATGGATCGGCTGACCGGACGGATCCGGTCAGATAATTGAACCATCGCCGCGGCGTCGGCGGAGGAAGCCCGACAGCAGTTGCCTGAACTCGTGCGGGTGCTCGATCGCCGGCACGTGCCCGCATCGGCCGAACACGTGCAGACGGACGTCGGCCAGGTGTGCGAGCAGGGGCAAAGCCGCCGTCTCGAGCGGGGTGATCCGGTCCTCGGCACCGTGCACGAGCAGCACAGGCGCACGGATCGCGCCCAGCGTCTGCGCCGAGAGGGTGAGGTCGTCGACCCACCGCGCCCTAGGTGGGGGGAACAGCGACGCGAACGCGTCCGCCCCCGCTCGCATCGCGGCCGCCCGGGCGTCGACGGCCGCATCGGTCACGAGCGCCTGGTCGAGAAAGAGGCGACTGAGCATGTCCCGTGCGCCGAGCGGGCCGGCGGGGGCGGCCCAGATCGCGTCGAGGTCGGCGGAGAGCGGTGCCCCGGGGGCGCCCATCGTCGCGACCGCCACGACGTGGGTCACCTGCTGGGGGCGCGCGGCCGCCAACGCCAACGCCACGGCGCCGCCCATGGAGTGACCCACCACGGCGTAGGACGCGATACCGAGGGCGTCCATCAGGCCTGCGGCCTGCTCCGTCCAGAGCCGCAGCCCACCCCGGGAGCCCGCCGGGAGAGGTGTACGCCCGAACCCCGCCTGGTCAGGAGCCAGCAGGTGCCAGGACGTGCCCAGCGCCTGCGCCGTCGATGCCCAGGCTCCGGACCCGGTCGTGCCGGGTCCGGAGCCGTGCAGCATCAGCACCGCGGGCCCGGCGCCGCTCTCCAGGACGTGGACGGAGGAGCCGTCGACGGTGACGGTCCGAAGTGCCGTCACCGGGGCAGGCCAGGTGCGCTCATGCCGACGCGGGGTTGACGGACTTGGAGAAGACCTCCATCATCGCCCTGCCGAACTGCGGCATGTCGGGCCAGCCCCGGCAGGAGACGAGGTTGCCGTCCACGACGTCGGGAGCGTCGATGACCGTCGCGCCCGCGTTCTCCATGTCACCGGTGATGGGCGGGAAGCATGCCGTCTTGCGGCCCTTCAGCAGCCCGTACACCGCTGGTACCTGCGCGCCGTGGCACACCAGCGCGATCGGGAGGTTGCGCGCGAAGAAGTGCTCGGTGATGCGCCTGACGTCGGCGTCGGTCCGGATCCACTCGGGGGCACGTCCACCGGGGATGATCAGGGCGTCGTAGCGCTCGACGTCGACGTCGGCCCAGGGCACGTCGACCGGCAGCTTCCGGCCGTCCTTCTCCACGTAGGCGTCGGAGTTGGGGTCGAACTCGTGGATGACCAGTTGCACGTCACGCATCGTCCGTGACGAGACGTCGACGTCCCAGCCGCCCTCCTGCACGCGATAGTAGGGATACATGGTGTCGAGCTCCTCGGCGGCGTCACCGGTCAGGAGCAGCGCTCTGGGCACCTGCTTCTCCTCGCGTCTGGGGGCGGCTGGGATGGATCCAATCCGATCCGATCGGATTGCGCTAGCATTCCTCGGCCCAGCCCGCCCGTCAAGCCTCTACCGCCATTCCATTCGCGTCCCCCGCCTCGTCGAACAATCGTCGGAAACGCTCGCCGGACCGCAGGATGTGTCGACGCATCGCGTAGGCGGCCGCGTCGGGGTCACGCGCGGCGATCGCGGCCACCACCTCCTCGTGCTCGGCCATCGCCAGGTGCGTGACCTGGGTGTCATGGTGCAGCCGGAAGAGGTGCACGTGGCTGTGCAGGCGAGCGAGCGTCTCGCGGATGACCTGGTTCTCCGCGCTCACCGCGACGAGATCGTGGAAGGCGGCGTCGCGCAGCCCGAAGGCGCCGTAGGCGGTGGGCGCGTCGCCCCCCTCCAGCTCCGCCATCTCCGCCAACATCCGGCGCAAACCGGCCACCTGCGCGGATGAGGCGCGTTCGGCGGATCTGCGGGCCGCCGCCGGCTCGAGGAGCAGGCGGACCTCGAGCATGTCCTCGAATCGGTGCCGGGTGATCTGGGGCGGGATGCGATAGCCGGCATGCGGCACCCGGACGACCAGGCCCTCGGCCTCCATGCGGTTCAGCGCGTCTCGGATCGGCGTCTGCGACACCCCCAGCTCTCGCGCCAGGACGTCGATCGTGACGCGGGAGCCAGGTTCGATCCGTAGCGACATCAGCTGTCCGAGCAGCGTGTCGTACACCTCGTCGGCAAGCCGGCCGCCAGCTCGTGCCGGCGGCGTTCCGCCCGGCACGGCCCTACGGCCCCGCGCGATCGTCGCTTCGTCGTCCATCGTGACGTGAGGTCCTTTCTTGCGTCCCCGGGAACCTGTTGACATCAGTCACAACGCTGCGACATGCTGACGCCCCCACCGGATCGTATAGGAAAAGTGACGGAAGCCCGCCATTTTGCACCATCGCGGAACCGCCCACCATCGCTGTACCTCGATCCCCGCGCCAGCCCGGCAACACGCCTGAACAACCCAGCAACCGCTCGGCGAAGCACATAGCGAGGCCCTAGAAGTCCCCACCCGGAAAGCAGGCGAGAATATGCGGTATCCGAAGCGAACAGGACGAACATCCGTTCCCGGTCGAAAGGTACACCTGGCGGCGGCGGCCATGCTGCTGCTGGTCACGACCGTGGCGGCTTGCGGCGATGGCAAGGACGACGGCGCGAAGGCGAGCGCCCCCAAGGCACCGGCGACCATCCCGGAGCTCACCAAGGACCCGCTGACCCTCAGCTTCATCTGGTTCGACTGGCCCCCCGCCCAGGCACTGGAAACCTTCGCGAACGCGGAGTACAAGAAGGAGCGGCCGAACGCGACCATCAAGGTCAACACCGTGCCGAACGCGAACTGGCACGACGCGATGTTCACCCAGTTCGCCGCGCGCAAGACCGACTTCGACATCGCGATCCTGGACTCGCAACACATCGGCGAGGCCGTGACCAACGGCAACATCCTCGACCTCACCGACTTCGTCAAGAACAACATCGAGGTCACGGCCTACAACCCGTACCTGCTGGCGGCGTACGGCCAGTTCCCGCAGGCGGAGACCGGCAAGCGCGACGAGAACGCCAGCCTGTACGGCCTGCCGCTGCTCGGCGACACCTGGACGATGATCTACCGCAAGGACCTGATCGGCGACAAGCCACCGCAGACCTGGGACCAGATGATCTCAGCCGCCGAGAAGTGCCAGGCGGACAACCCCGGCGTCAGCGGGCTGGCTTTCCACCAGGCCAACGGCTCCGACGCCGCGGCCGTCACCTACAACACTGTCAACGGCGTTTACGGCGGCAACCTCTGGGACGCCAAGAACCGCAAGATCGACGGCGTCCTCAACGACGCCGCGGGCCAGGAGGCGATGGACGTCCTGGTCAACAAGATGAAGCCGCTGACCGCCAAGGGCTCCGGCAACTGGTTCATCGACGAGGTGAACGCGGCGGTCGCCCAGGGCAAGGCCTGCATCGCGTTCAACTGGATCGCCGCGAGCGGCGGCCTGCTCGATCCGAAGCAGTCGACGCTCGGCACCACGCGGGAGCAGATTCTCGACAAGCTGGGTTTCGCCACGCTGCCGAGCCAGAAGACGAACCTGGTCCCGCTCGGCGGTATGGGGATGCACGTGTCGGCCTACTCCGCCGCGGCGAACCAGGCGGAGGCCCTGAACTTCATGAAGTGGTTCGAGCGGGCTGACGTCCAGAAGAAGTGGGCCGCGGCCGGTGGCGTGCCATCGCGTACGGACGCGCTGCAGTCGCCCGAGTTCCTCAACGCCGGGCCGTTCAACAAGGTGTACGCCGACTCGGTGCCGCGGATGCGGGACATGTGGAACGTGCCCGAGTACGCGCGCCTCGTCGACATCGAGAACACCAACGTGAACGCGGCCCTCAACGGCGCGAAGAAGCCGAAGGACGCGCTCGACGACATTGCCAAGGAGCAGCAGAGCGTGCTCGACTCCAGCAACCGCAAGGGTGGCGGCGGACTGTGAAAGACCCCGCCCCTCTGACGACCGACCACCCCGGGCAGGTGGTGTCCGCGACGCCACCTGCACCGGGTCGGTCCCGCCGGCTGAGCGACCGCGGGCTCGCCGTGGCCTTCATCTCCCCCGCGATGCTGCTGTTGCTCGCCATGTCGGTGTTCCCGTTGCTGTGGTCGTTGTACCTGTCCTTCACCGACTACTCGGCCACCCGCGGCGGGCCCGCCAATTTCATCGGGTTCGGGAACTACACCGCCATCCTGACCTCGGCGCAGGTCCACACGAGGGCCCTGACGACGCTGATCTACGTGATCGGCGCGGTCGGCCTGCAGACAGTGCTCGGATTCGGCATCGCCTACCTGATCTCCCGACGCACGCACGGGCGAGGAGTGCTGACCACGCTGTTCCTGGTGCCGATGATGCTGTCGCCGGTCGTGGTCGGGCTGTTCTGGCGATTCATGCTCGACGCGCAGTTCGGCGTGGTCAACAGCATGCTCAGCTCGGTCGGTCTGGGGCAGGTGGAGTGGCTGACCCGACAGCGGACGGCACTGATCTCCCTGATCGTGGTCGACACCTGGCAGTGGACACCGTTCATCATGCTCATCGCACTCGCCGGTCTCAGCGCGGTGCCCAAGTACCTCTACGAGGCCGCCTCGATCGACCGGGCGTCCGAGTGGTTCCGGTTCCGCACCATCACGCTTCCGCTGGTGTGGCCGCTGCTCCTCATCGCCGTGATGTTCCGGGCCATCGAGGCGTTCCGGCTCTTCGACCTCGTCTACATCCTCACCAACGGAGGCCCTGGTGTCTCCACCGAGACGTTGTCGTTCCACATCTACAAGGTCGCGTTCCTCGGCTTCAACACCGGAACCGCTTCGGCGTACGGGATTCTCATGGTCCTCGTCGTCATCGTCCTCACGCAGTTCTACCTGCGCTACTTGAACAAGCTCAAGGAGGGCTGATGGCCGTCTCCGTCGACGAGGCCGTCTCCACCGGTCCGGCCCGGGACAACCCGCCCCCCGCGCGCCGCCTCGGCGGCCGGGGCCGCTCCGCGCTGGAGGTCGCGCTGCTGACCGTGCTGGCCGTCGTGATGCTCTTCCCGGTGCTGTGGATGATCGAGACGTCCATCAAGGAGAACCGGGACGTCTACGCCATCCCGGCCAAGTTCTTCGACTTCACGGTCACGCTGGAGCATTACCGGGACGTGTTCGTCGCCCCCGACGGCGGTCGCTCGGCCCTCTCCGTCTCGTTCCTCAACTCCGTGGTGGTCGCCGGGGTGTCCACGGTGCTGGCCACCGTGCTGGGGGTGCCGGCGGCCTGGGCCTACTCACGCTTCGCGGTGAAGGCCAAGAAGGACCAGCTGTTCTTCATCCTGTCCACCCGCTTCATGCCGCCCGTGGTGGTCGTGATCCCGATCTTCCTCATGTACCGCCAGGTCGGACTCATCGACAACAAGCTCGGCCTGATCCTCATCTACGCCGCCTTCAACGTCCCGTTCACGATCTGGATGATGAAGGGGTTCGTCGACGAGGTGCCCGCGGAGTACGAGGATGCCGCCATGCTCGACGGCTACACCCGGTTGCAGGCGTTCTGGAAATTCACCCTTCCCCTGCTCGTGCCCGGCATCGCCGCGACGGCGGTCTTCGCACTCATCTTCTCGTGGAACGAGTTCGTGTTCGCCACCTTCCTCACCTCCAGCGACAGCGTCCGGACCGCACCACCCGCCATCGCCGGCCTGATCGGCGGCACCACCACCGACTGGGGTCTGGTGGCCGCCGCCTCCGTGGTGTTCGCCCTACCGGTGCTGGTCTTCGCGTACCTGGTGCGCAGGCACCTCATCGCCGGTGTGACGCTCGGGGCGGTGCGACGCTGATGGCCGGGATCGAGGTGACCGCCCTGCACAAGCGCTACCCGGACGGGACCGTCGCAGTTGATCAGGTGGACCTCTCCATCGGCCACGGCGAGCTGTTCGTGATGCTCGGCCCGTCGGGTTGCGGCAAGACGACCACGCTGCGGGCCATCGCCGGCCTGGAGAGGCAGACCACCGGTGACATCCGGATCGGCGACACGCTGGTCAACGACCTGCCGCCCGCCGAGCGCGACATCGCCATGGTGTTCCAGTTCTACGCTCTCTACCCGCATCTGAAGACCCGCGACAACCTGGCGTTCCCGCTGCGGGCCGAGGGGCTGCCCAAGCAGGAGGTGCACGCGCGGGTCGACGAGGCCGCCCGGCTGATGCGGCTCGGTCCGCTCCTGGACCGGCGACCGCGCCAGCTGTCCGGCGGGGAACAGCAGCGCGTCGCGCTCGCCCGCGCCCTGGTCCGGCGACCGCGCGCATTCCTCATGGACGAGCCGCTCACCAACCTGGACGCGGAGCTGAGGGCGGACATGCGCACGGAGATCAAGCACCTACAGGGAGAGCTGGGGGCGACGATGGTCTACGTCACCCACGATCAGGTGGAGGCGATGTCGCTCGGTCACCGGATCGCCATCCTCAACAAGGGCCGCGTCGAGCAAATCGGCACCCCGCTGGAGGTCTACGACCGTCCGGCGAGTCTGTTCTGCGCCGCGTTCATCGGCTCCCCACCGATGAACCTGATCGAGGTGGAGGTGGCCGACGGGAAGCTGCACGGGCAGGGCGGACTGGTGCTCACCCCACCGCCGGGCCTGCCGCGCGACCGTCGCCTGGTCGCCGGCGTCCGGCCGGAGGCGCTGGAGGTCACCGCGCCAGGGGCGGAAGGCTCGATCCCGGCCCGGGTGGTCTCGGCGGAGTGGCTGGGCGACGAAATCATCTACGTGGTCGACCACGGCGGCCAGCGTGACGTCCGGGTCCGGATGCCACCGACCAATCGTTTCGCCGCTGACGCAAAGGTCGGGCTGCGGCACAGCGGCGGGACCCCGGCGGTCTACGACGTGCGCACGGAAGAGCTGGTGGCCTGATGGGAACCGTGGCAGCGCACGGGCTGCGCAAGTCCTTCGGCAAGGTCCAGGCCCTGGACGGGGTGACGCTGGACGTGCCGGACGGCTCGTTCTTCGTCGTGCTCGGACCCTCCGGGGCAGGCAAGACGACGACACTACGGGCGATCGCCGGCCTGGAGAAGCTTGACGCCGGGTCGGTGCGTCTGGACGGGAGGGACGCGACCGCTGACGCCCCGGCCGCACGCGACCTGGCCATGGTCTTCCAGAACTACGCCCTCTACCCGCGACACACTGTGTACGAGAACATCGCCTCGCCGCTGCGGGCACGCCGCTGTTCTGCGAGCGAGATCGCCACCGCCGTCGAGCAGATGTCGAGCCTGCTGCACATCGAACGTCTGCTGCAACGTCGACCCGCGCAGTTGTCGGGCGGTGAGATGCAGCGGGTCGCCCTGGCCCGGGCGCTGGTCCGTCGCCCCCGCGCGTTCCTGATGGACGAGCCGCTGACGAACCTCGACCTCAAGCTCCGCGTCGAGATGCGCACCGAGCTCACCCGCATCCACCGGAGCCTCGGCGCGACCTTCGTCTACGTGACGAACGATCAGGTCGAGGCGCTGTCCATGGCCAACCAGGTCGCGATCCTCAAGGAGGGCACTGTGCAACAGGTCGGAACGCCGACCGAGGTGTACGAGCGTCCCGCCAACAAGTGGGTCGCAGGATTCGTCGGGAGCCCGCCGATCAGCCTGCTCGCCTGCCACGCCGAGGGAGATCGTCTGGTCGGTGCGGACGGCTGGACGCTGCCGCGGCCCCGCTGGGCCACGGCTGAGGACGGTCGGGCGCTGCTGCTGGGCCTGCGCGCGGAGGATCTCTCCGTCGAGCAGCGTGGGGACGCGTCGTTGTCGGGCGAGCTGTACGGGCTTGAGCCGCTCGGTGACCGCACGGTGGTCGACGTCCGAGTGGGGAGGGAGATTCTCAAGGTCAAGGCACGACCCACCGTCACCGGTACGCCCGGCGAGCGGCTACGTGTCACCGTCGACCTGGACCGTGCGCACCTGTTCGACGCGGACACCGGGCTGTCGCTGTCCGAGGTTGGGCGGTAACCGCGCCGGGCAGCGACGGCGACATGCGCCCGCAGGTGGCAGTCGAGCCTCGGCGACCCGTCACCGGCGAGCACGGCCTGACGGCGCTGAGACGGCGTGGCGATCGCTGGCGCGGGGCGTCGGCCCGCGGCCAGGACCAGACCCGCTCGGCAGCCTCGTCCCCGACGAGGGCGGGTGACTCGTCCGTCTACGCGCCCAGCGCGATCGCCGGGGCACGCCGGACATCAGCACGAAGGATCACAGGAGGCGACGCAATGAGTGACCCGATGAACGCCCTGGCCCCCGAGCACCGGCGGCTCCGGATCGGCGACGCCTGGCGCGACGCCGCGAGCGGAGCCACCTTTGCCGTCGAGAACCCGGCCACCGGCAAGACCATCGCCGAGGTGGCGGACGCCGACGTCGTTGACGGGCTCGCCGCGCTGGACGCGGCGAGCACGGCAATGGCGGAGTGGGCGGCGACCCCGCCCCGGAAACGGTCGGAGTTGTTGACCGCGACGTACCGGGCGCTGACCGAGCGATCCGAGGAGCTCGCCCGGCTGATAACGCTCGAGATGGGCAAGCCGCTCGCCGAGGCTCGGGCGGAGGTGGCCTACGGCGCCGAGTTCTTCCGCTGGTTCGCCGAGGAGGCGGTGCGCGTCGAGGGGCGCTACAGCGTCGCTCCCGCAGGTGGATATCGCATTCTCACCGTGCCGAAGCCGGTCGGACCGTGCGTCTTCGTGACGCCCTGGAACTTTCCGTTGGCCATGGGTGCCCGCAAGATCGCTCCTGCGCTGGCCGCGGGCTGTACGACGATCACCAAGCCGGCGGCCCAGACGCCACTCACCATGCTGTTCCTGGCCCGCGTCATGGAGGAGGTCGGCGTTCCGCCGGGTGTCGTCAACGTGCTGACCACCAAGCGTTCCGGTCAGGTGGTCTCCGCACTGCTGGCCGACAGTCGGACCCGCAAGCTGTCGTTCACCGGGTCGACCGAGGTCGGGCGCGTGCTGCTCAGGCAGGCTGCGGACAACGTGCTGCGCACCTCGATGGAGCTGGGCGGCAACGCGGCCCTGATCGTGTGTGCCGACGCTGACCTGGACGTCGCGCTCGACGGCGCCATGGTGGCCAAGATGCGCAACATCGGGGAGTCCTGCATCGCGGCCAACCGGATCTACGTCGAGGAGCCGGTGCGCGAGGAGTTCACGGCGCGTTTCGCCGAGCGGATGGGCGCGCTGTCGGTGGGCCATGGTCTCGACGACGGCGTGGACGTCGGGGCGTTGATCGACGAGGCCTCGGTCGCCAAGATCGACGAGCTCGTCGCCGACGCTGTCGATCGCGGTGCCCGGGTCCTGGTGGGCGGCGAGCGTCCGGCCGGGCCGGGGCACTTCTACCCGCCCACCGTCCTCGTCGACGTGCCCGAAGACGCGCGGATGCTGGCGACGGAGATCTTCGGCCCGGTGGCGCCGATCATCTCGTTCACGTCCGACGACGAGGTGATCGCGAAGGCCAACGACACCGAGCACGGCCTGGTCGGATACGTCTTCACCAGTGACCTCCAGCGGGCGCTCCGGTTCACCGAGGGGCTGGACACCGGGATGATCGGCATCAACCGGGGGCTGATATCGGATCCGTCAGCTCCGTTCGGCGGCGTGAAGCAGTCCGGGATCGGCAAGGAGGGGTCGCACGAGGGCATCCGTGAGTACCTCGACCTCACCTACGCGGCGATCGACCTACCGTGACCGGCCTGCTGCTCCGGCCGCCCGGCGCGCGCGCCCACGCCACCCGGGCGGCCAACCTCGCCGACGCCGTCCCGGTCTCGCAGCTGACCTGGACGTCCGCCCCGCACATCGCCGCCGACGTTCCAGAGAGGCACCGACATGCTTGAGACCGTCCGCGGACCACGCCAGCTGATAGTGGGCGAAGGGGTCGCCCAGAACATCCCACGAGTGGTGGCCGAAAGTGGCTCGCGCGTCCTCATCGTGACCGACCAGGTTCTTCTCGGGCAGCCGGGCGTGGCCGAGATCGTGGCCGCCGTGCGGGAGAAGGTCGAGGTCGTCGAGGTGTTCTCCGACGCGACGTCGGACGTGCCACTCGCCGATGTCGCAGTGGCCGTCTCGGCCGCCGCCAGGGTGGACGCCGACGTGATCCTCGCCATCGGCGGCGGCACGGTGATCGACCTCGCCAAAATCGTCGGCGTCATCCGACGCCACGGTGGGACGCCGCGCGACTATTACGGCGAGTCGAGGGTGCCGGGGCCGACGGTTCCGCTCGTCGCGGTCCCGACCACCTCCGGCACCGGCTCCGAGCTGACACCGGTATCGGTGCTGACCGACCCGGACCGTGAGCTGAAGGTGGGGGTCTCCAGCGTCCACATCGTGCCCGACTTCGCCATCGTCGACCCCGAGCTCACCTACAGCTGCCCGGCGACCGTCACCGCCCACTCCGGCATCGACGCGTTCTGTCACGCGGTGGAGAGCTACACCGCGCGACCCCGGCCCCACGGACCGCGCGACCCGGTGGAGCAGGTGTTCCTCGGCCGCAACCCGATCACCGACCACTACGCGTTGCTGGCCGCGGAGCGGATCGCCCGTAGCCTGCGGCGTGCGGTCCGGGACGGCGGCGACACGGACGCGCGCGCGGACATGTCCTACGGGTCCATGCTCGCCGGGCTCGCGTTCTCCCACGCGGGCAACGCGGCCCCGCACGCGCTCCAGTACCCCATCGGCGCGGCCACACACACGCCGCACGGCCTGGGCGTCGGGCTGCTCCTGCCCTACGCGCTGGACGCGGCCAGGGATGCCGTCGGCGACCGGTTGGCCATCCTCGCCCGGGTGTGCGGGCTCGACGTGACCGACGCCTCGGATGCCGAGGCCGCGGACACGTTCCTCAGCTGGCTCGACGGGCTCCTGGCCGACATCGGCATCCCTGCCACCCTGGCGGACATCGGCGTGGCACGCGCCGACCTCCCGCGCTTCGCGGAGATGGCCAGTGGCGTCACCCGCCTGATCCAGAACCATCCCGGCCCGACCGACACCGCCAGCCTGACCGCGATCCTCGAAGCCGCCTGGGCTGGGGACCGGACCCGACACCCCTGACTCGATCCGCCCCGGATGATCGTTCGTCGGATCATGCCGTGCGCTGCCGGCTCACGTCCCGGCGGGCGATCCGACAATACCGCGCAAACCCATCACTCGCGATCGTCGAGACGCGGTGACGGACAGCATCGGGAGAACTACTGAATCCGCCCCGGATTCCTTGACGCTCGATATCGGCGTCACGAAGAGTCCGTGCTGTCAGAGTCCCGCAGAGATCGACGCTTGGGAGATCAGATGACGGACCCGGGGTCGCTGGGCGCCACCGGACTGGACGCCCGGCCCCGCCTGCGCGGCGACGTGGTCTGGCTGCCGAGCGAGGAGGGCGTCTACGTCCGCAGCGCCCAGGCCGCGATGCTGCTGCGCGGCTCGTCGACCTACCGGCTGATGTCCACCATCAGCCCCTACCTGACCGGCGACCACAGCGTGTCGGAGCTGTGCGCGGGACTACCGAAGGCGCAGTCGGTCGCCGTCGCCAACCTGGTGCAGGCCCTGATCGATCGCGGCATGGCCCACGACTTCGCACCGCCACCGGAAGCCGCGCTGCCACCGGCACTGACCGCGCTCTTCGCCGACCAGATCGCGTTCCTCGGCCACTTCGCCGATGACCCGGTCGCGCGATTCCTGAGTTACCGGAGCGCCCGGGTGGTGGCAGTCGGGGCGGGCGAAGGGCTGCACGCGCTCGCTACCGGCCTGCTCCGCAACGGCCTCGGCACGCTGCGACTCTCCGGCCCCGCAGCCGACGACCCGTACCGCCGGGACATCGAGGCGGAGGCGTCCGCGATGGACGCCACTGTCGAAGTCACCGACAGCTTCGACGACGCCGACGTCGTCGTCTACTGCGCGGACGAGGCCGATCTGGCACTCGTCGCCGAACTAGCCCGACGCTGCCGGGCCGCCGGCATACGATTCCTGCCGGCCGTCCTACGCGGGCAGCGCGCGGTACTCGGCCCGTTCGCCGGCCCGGCGACCGCCGGCTGCTGGACCTGCGCCCAGCTACGGCTGGCCGCCAACGATCCACCGGCGGTGGCCGCCGACACGTGGCGGGCGATCGCGCTGGGGCCGATCAGCCCGGACCAGTCGGCAGTCACCGGAACGGTCAGCCGGATGATCGGCAACGCCGCCGCGTTCGACGTGTTCCGCGAGCTGTCCGGCGCGCTCCCGCCGGAGACCAGGGGCGCGGTGGTCGTGCAGGAAGCCGTGACCCTGGAGGCGAGCCTTTCTCGGCTGATCGCCCATCCGCACTGCCCCACCTGTGCCGGCAGCGGCCTGGCGGCCGAGCCACCCGACCCGGACGAGTCGGAGCAGTCTCGTTACGAGCGGCTGGCCGGCCTGATCGACCCCCGGACCGGGATCTTCTCCGAGTTCACCGACGACCAACTGCGCCAGTCCCCGTTGCCCACCGGACGGTTACGGGTCGCCCCACCAGCGGGGTACGGCGGCGTGCCACGGGAATTCGTCGCCTTCGACGTCGAGACGGTCCTCCGCGCCCGGATGTCCGCCATCCGCGTCGCCGTCGGCCACTACGCGGACCTGCTCGCCGCCGTGCCGACCCGGGTGACCCGGTCGGACGAGCTCGACGCGCCAACGATCCGGCCGGAGCAGCTCGCCACCTGGGCAGGGCTGCGGGCGACCGGGCCGGATGAGCGGACCGGCTGGATCCGGGCGATCTCGCTGGTGACGGGGGAACCCCGGTACGTACCCGCCGCAGCGGCTTTCCCGAACACCTCGTGGAACCGGGAGTGCGGCTTCGAGGTCGGCCCGGCCGGCATCGGCGTGGGTAACGACCCGACCTCGGCGGCCGACGCCGGGCTCCGCAACGCGCTCGCCTACCAGTGCCTGGAACGCCTGCTTCGGGGCCAGGCCCCGGTCGCGGCGCTCGATCCGGCCGCGCTGGGCGACGACACCCAGCTGGCCTTTCTCCGGGACTGCCTCGGACACCTCGGTCACGCCCCGGTGCTCCGACTCGTGGATGACGGGCCGGTGCCGGTGGTACTGGCCGGGCTCGACCAGCCGGACGAGTCTGGGTGGCGGGTCGGCGTCGGCGAAGATCGCGCCGAGGCGGTCCGACACGCGCTGACGCAGTTGCTCGGCAGCGTGCAGGTCGCCACCTACCACGACGAGCCGGTCGACCTCGGGGACCCGCTCATCGCCAACCTGCCTCCGGTGCTCACACCGACCGTCGTACCGCACGCCGAAGTCGGCCCGGCAGGTCGCGCGGCACTGCTCGATCACCTCAACGACCACGGACACGACGCCCTGTTCGTCGCCACCACCCCGGCCGACGTCGCGGCCATCGGCGGCTACCACTGCGGACGGGTGTTGATCAGCGGTCGCTAGTGCGGGCGGTACGCCGGCACTGGCGACCGAACCAGCGGCACCGCTGATGACACGCGACAAACCGACGCCGCCGACAGCATCCGGATGGGCGGCGGATGACCAGCGCACCCATCGGTGAGGGACCACCCGGTAGGGCACCCGTACGGGAAGGGAGGTGACACATGCTTACCAACCAGCTGAAAGACGAGCTCCTCCAGATCGAGGCCGAGACCTTCGAGATTCTCGACCTGACCGAGGTCGGTCAGGACCTGGCCGGTTTCCCGGACCAGGAAGCGGGTTCCTGTAGTTCGAGCTGCTCCTGCTCGAGCTGCTGCTCCTGCTCGACGTCCAGCTGCTGCAGCACCAGCTCCAGCACCTCTAGCTGCGGCTGACCGCGACGGGCGGTCTCGACCACCGCCCGTCGCGGGGCAACACCCCGACAGCACCATCGACCACAAAATACCGGCCGGGTGCCCTACTCGGTGGTCCCAACCCACTCCGCCTGATTGCCATCCCCCGACAAGGCGGCGACTGGTCCGGCCAGCCCGGCCGGACCAGTCATCTCCTACCAGAGCCGACCCGTCGAGATGTGAGGAGCGGTGCCCATGACCGCCAGCACGGCCCAGCTCTCCACCCCGGTGGAGACGGTGACCAGGTACCTGTCGGAGCAGGCGCGCGGGCTACCGTACGACGTCGACGTCGACGTGCTGGGTCTGGACGATCGGTTGACCGGGCCGGTGTCTCCAGCGCAGCCCACAAGCCAGGTCCTGCTACCGGTACGGCTCTACGGTCACACCGCGCTCGTCGGGCCGGTCGGTTCGGACATCCCCCCGTGCGTGCGCTGCCTGGAGCGACGCTGGCAGGAGACCCGGCCGATGGCCGAGCGGCGCGCGCTCGAACGAGTGGCCGTGGCCGGCGCCAACGGGGCACACGGCGTGGGCGGCACCGGCGGTGTCGACGCGGCGGCCCTCCTACCGACCACCCTGAGCCGGCTCTGGCAGGTCGCCAGCCACCTGCTGGCGCAGCCGCCGACCGCGCCGGGCACGGCACCGGTGTACGAGGTCACCCTCGACACCGCCGTGGTACGACGGCACACCCTGATCGCCGACTCACTCTGCCCCCGGTGCGCGACGCCGGTCGCGGACACCGCGGAGCACGCGGATCGGCCCCTCGTCGCCCGCCCGAAGCCGGCGCCTGACCGGTACCGGCTGCGCGGCACCGAGGAGTATCGCCTGCACGGTTACGTGGACCGGGTCTGCGGCCCGCTCGGCACCTCGGCGACGCGCGTCTACCAGTTCGGCGCCACCGCCCCGGTCAGCGGACTGTTCCGAATCCGCAGCAAATACGACCTGCACGACTCCTGGTGGAGCGGCCACGCCGACAGCTATGCCGAGAGCGAACGCGCCGGGATCCTGGAGGGCCTGGAACGGTACGCCGGCCAGCAACCACGGGCCCGGACGGTAGGCGTCCACGACAGCTACGCCAACCTCGGCCCGAACGCGCTCGACCCACGCGAGTGCGGCAGCTACCGCAGTGGTTTCTACGAGCAGTCGCACCACGCCCAGCCGTTCCACCCGGAGCTGTCGATGCGCTGGGTCTGGGGTCAGTCACTGCGCGATCTGCGGCCGGTACTCGTACCCGAACAGCTCGTCTACTACCTCGACCGGCACCGTGGGGAGGACAACTTCGTCCAGGAGTGCTCCAACGGCTGTGCCAGCGGCAGTTGCCCGGAGGAGGCCGCGCTCTACGGGCTGCTGGAACTGATCGAACGGGACGCCTTCCTCCTCACCTGGTACACGGGGCGGACCGTACCGGAGATCGACATCCGTACGGTCCGCAGCCCCGAGGTCCAGTTCATGCGCGAACGGATCAACCTCTTCGGCTACGACGTGCGCCTCTTCGACCTCCGGATGGACCTGCCGGTGCCGGTGGTGATGGCGGTGGCGGTACGTCGCGACGGCGGGATCGGCAACCTCTGCTTCGCCGCCGGCAGCTCACTCGACCCCGAGGACGCGGTCCGGGCCGCGCTCTGCGAGACCGCGTCGTACGTGCCCGGCTTCACCCAACGGGTGACCGCCACCCTCGACGAGGTCCGCCCGATGGCCACCAACTACGAGCGGCTGACCGAGCTGCGCCATCACGCGCTGCTCTACGGCCTGCCCGAGATGGCCGAACACGCCGCCTTCCTCTTCGCCGACCCGCCCCTGCGCGGCATGGCGGAGCTGTACGACGACTGGCTCGCCGAACGACCGGTCAACCACGATCTCACCGACGATCTGCGCTACGTCGTGGACCAGGTTGCGGCGCTCGGCACCGACGTGCTCGTGGTCGACCAGACCTGCCCGGAACAGCGCCTCTGCGGGGTGCACACCAGCGCGGTCGTCGCCCCGGGGCTGCTCCCCATCGACTTCGGCTGGGCCCGCCAGCGGGCGCTGCACCATCCGCGACTGGCCACCTGGCTGAAGCGCACCCGCGCCACCGCGAACCTCCACCCACACCCCTTCCCGTGAGACAGGCGTACCCGATGACAGAAGAGTCCACGCAGGTCGTACGGGAGTACGCCGAGGCCGTCTTCCGGCGGTACAGCCAGCCCCTCACGCCTCCCGGCTTCGAGGTGGACTGGTCCGACGCCCCACCGAAGAACACCACCTACCCGGGCGCACCGATGCTCGCCGCACCGCGCTGGTCGGCCCGCCAGTTGGGCCGGCTGCCCGACCTGCTCGCCGCCGGCGACGACACCGACAGGCCGTGGACAGCGGCCGAGGTGAGCACGCTGGCCAGCCTCGCGTACGCGGTCCAGGAGCGGCGGGTGGCCGCCAGTTGGAACCAGGACCTGCTCACCCAGACGCACTATCCGAAAGCGACCTGGAGTCGGGGCACCGCGTCCGGCGGCGGCATGTACCCACTGGAGATCTACTGGGTTGCCGGTGCCGGTGCCCCGACCCGCCCCGGCGTCTACCACTTCCACACCGCGCACCGGGCCTGGCAGCGATTGGCCAACGGTGACCACGCCAGCGCCATCAGTGACGCCTGCCTCGGCGACACCGGCGGACAACGGGCCGACCAGTTCCTGGTGGTCACGGTGCGGTTCTGGAAGAACGCCTACAAATACCACAACTTCTGCTACCACGTGGTCACCCAGGACCTGGGTGCGCTGCTCGGGTCCTGGCAGCTGATCGGCCGAGGCCTCGGCCGGCAGCTGCGACCGGTGCTCTGGTTCGCCGACGAGACGATCAACACGCGGCTCGGGCTGGTCACCGAGTCGGAGAGCGCGCTGGCTGTCGTACCGTTGCCGGGGCCGCCGCCGACCGGCAATCCGCCGGCCGCGGCGGCGGTGCGGGCGGCCCGCTTCGAACGGTCCAGCCGCGCCTTCCAGCCCGAACTGCTGGCGCCTGTGCACCGGGCGACACTGCTGACCACCGAAGCACGACCGGCGGCGCTGCCGGTCGAGCCGCCACCCGCCCCGCACGGCACCGGGCTCGCCCTACCCGAACTCCCGGCCCAGCGGTGGCGGACCGACCTGAGCGCGGCGCTACGCCGCAGGCGGTCGAGCTTCGGCCAGTTCAGCCGGGGCCGCCGGCTCACCGCGGCCGAGCTGGGCGGGATCCTGCGCTGCGCCGCCGCCGGTCTCGCCTTCCCCACCGACCTGACCGGCCCGGCACCGCTCGCCCGGCTACACGCGGTGGTCAACGACGTGGACGGGCTTCCCGCCGGGAGCTACACCTACGAGCCCGCCGGGCATCGACTCACACCGGTACGGGTCGAGCCGATGGCCGGGCTGCTCCAGCGCGCCTACGAACTCAACAACTACAACATGGAGCAGGTCGCCGCGGTACTCGCCATCTCCGGCCGGCTGGCCGAGGCGCTCGACCACTTCGGCCCGCGCGGATACCGACTGCTCAACGCGGTCGCCGGCAGCTCGGCACAGGTCACCTACCTGGCGGCGACGTCCTCGGGGTGGGGTGCGGCACCGTCCTCGGGCTGGACAACCAGGTGCTGGACGAGGCGCTCGGACTGACCGGCACCGGTCACCGAACCCTGCTGTTCACCCTGATCGGACACGACCGCCCAGCTCACGGCGGCCTCGACTACCCGGTCGCCCCGCCGACCGGCACCGCACAGCCGAGCTGAGGAGGCAGCATGACCGTCACCGCACCCGACCGTCGTGGCCAGCGGCCCGAGTTCGCCACACCTGACAGCTTCCTGGCCCGGATCGGCGGGCTCCCGCTGGACACCACCGAGCGGCTGGCCTTCCCCCGCACCGCGGCCTGGGCAAACCGCCTGGTCGACATCGAGGCGGAGTTGCTCGCCACCGGCGAACGGATCGCCGATCTGCTCGCCGCCGCCGTCGCCGCCCAGCCTGCCGATTCGGCGCTGCGGACACCGCTGATCAACCTGCGCCGGGAGGTGTTCAACAACCGGCGGCCTCGCGACCCCTCGGCGGCCACCGCAGTCCTGGCGGCGGGAGCGCCCGAGGTGAGCGCGGAGTACCGGGACTGGCTGGACTCCCGGCACCGGTTCGATGACGAGCTGGCCGCCGGGGACGCCCTGTTCGCGTTGGAGTGGCCGGTCCGGCGGTCCGCGCTGCGCGATGTCGCCGGTGAACCGGCGCTGCGGCACGGGCTGCTGCTCTCCTCCCGGACCCTGGACCGCCAACTGCCCCGCTATCTTGAGGCCGGGGACGCGCCGCTGAACAAACGCGCCCGTCGGGTCGAACGCTCCCTGCTCGAGTACGTCTACCGCGCGGCGACCAAGACCAGCCCGTTCTCCACCTTCACCACCGTCTGCGAGGGGTCCTTCGACGACGGCTCCGGAGCCGCGCTGCGGCTGGTCCGTGAGCACGCCGGCGAGCAGCACCACGTCCGGCTCAACGTAGCCACGCTCGGTCGGCTGGCGAACGCGGTGATCGCCCGCGCCGACATCCGGTCCGAGCTTCCCGTCCGACTCGTCACCGGGCTGCGCTCCGGCGCGCAACGACTGTCGTACCTGCGCCGCGAGGCGAGGGCGAGCCGGACCGGTGGCGCGATGGAGCTGAGCCGGGTGCACGAGAGCCTGTTCCACCTGCCGACCAGCGAACTGATGCGGGATCTGACCGGCCTGCTCGGCAATGGTCGGACGCGGCCGCTGCGGCAGGTGGTGGACGCGCTCGTCGGGCTCGCCCCCGGCACCCGCAGCCCGACCGACGTCGAACGCTACCTCGACCATCTGCTGCGGCTGGGTCTGCTGGTGGCACCCGCGCTACGGGTGGACATCCACCATCCGGACCCGTTGGCCGGCTTCCGGTCGGCACTGCGCGACCTGGACCAGCCCTGGGCCCACCTGCTGGCCGACCGACTCGACGCGGTGGACCACCACCTCAGCGCGTACCCCGCCGCTGGCCTGCACCGGCGGCGCGACCTGCTCGACGCCGTCGGGACCGAGTTGGTGCGCGCCCATGCCGACCTCGACCAACCGGACGTCACACTGCCCGCGACACTCCTGTACGAGGACGTGGTGCTGCCCGCGCGGGTCACCGCCGACCGGCGCTCCTGGGGCCGGCTCACCGCCGACCTGTCAGTGGTCGCCGGCGTCCTGCCGGTCTTCGACGTCCAGCTCAGCCGGCGGTTGGTCACCAAGGGATACTTCCGCGCCCGGTACGGTGCCGGCGGGCACACTGATGACCTGCTCACGTTCGCCCACGAGTACCTGGACGACTTCTTCGACCACTTCGTCAGCAGCCAGCTGCGCCGCCGCCCGTTCGACCGGGAGAACCGGTACGTCCCGCAGGCCAACACGTTCCAGCTACCCGAGATCGACGCACTGGACGACGCGCGCGAGGCGGCCGGCCGCCTGGTCAACGCGGCATACGCGGCGCTACCGCCGGACGCCACCGAACTGGTCCTCGACGACGAATTCTTCACCGAGCTGCGCGAGCGGGTGCCCGCCACGCTCGGACCGGTCGAGGCGCACGGCTTCTTCCTCCAGTTGGCGCGTACGACGGACGGCCCGCTCGGCGTCGTCAACAAGGCGTTCACCGGGCCGGCGCTGATGCTCTCCCGGTTCGCCCGGTGGCTCGGCGGCGACGACGGCGACCTGCTGGCCCGGGGCCTGTCCGCCGCCCAACCGCACGGGGTGGTCTTCGCCGAGCTGAAGGGGGGCCACGAGGACACCAACCTCAACCTGCACCCGGCCGCCACCCCGTACGAGCTGGTCTGTCCGGGTGACATCAGTTCACGCCCCGCAGACGAGCAGATCGCCATCGATGACCTGGTGCTGTACGACGACCCGACCCAGGACCGACTGGTGCTCCGCTCGCGCCGGCTCGGCGTCGAGGTGGTCCCGGTCTACCTGGGCTTCCTGCTACCGATGGCGCTGCCCGAGATCCAGCAGGTGCTGATGACCTTCTCCCCCACCGGGATGGCCCCGATCGACCTGTGGGCCGGCACCACAGTGCCGCTGCCCGACCGGGGCATCGTGGGCTATCCGCGGATCCGTTACCGGGATGTCGTGCTCCAGCGACGAATGTGGAAGGCCCACCCGGACTGCCTCCCGACATCCGCCGCCGACGCGCCGGGTAGCCAGACGATGCTGGCGTGGGCCCGCTGGCGGCGCCGGCACGGGCTGCCCCGGCGGGTCTTCGTCACCCCGGACGCCCTCGGCGGGGCGGCCGGCAGCGCCCCGTCCTTCGGCACCCACAAACCGCTCTACATCGACTTCGACAGCTACTTCTCGCTGAACCTACTGACGGCCGTGGCCCGGGCCGCGGAGAACCGCCTCGTCTTCACGGAGATGCTGCCGGACCACTGTCAACAGTGGCTCACCGACCGGGACGGCGCGCACGTCAGCGAACTCGTCCTCGCATTCAACGCAACCCCTCGGGAGGCGCGATGACCAGGTGGATCAGCCTGCACATCCACTACGCCAGCAACAGCGATCCACTGCTGTCGCAGTGCGTCGAGCCCCTGGTGTCCGAGTTGCGCGGCCGGGGGCTGCTGCGGCGCTGGTTCTTCATCCGCTACTGGCTCGAAGGTCCGCACGTGCGCCTGCGCCTGCTGCCGACGGACGAGACCGCGTCGGCCGAGGTCCAGCTCGTGGCACAGGAGGCGATCGGCGCCTTCCTCAAGCACCGGCCAGCCCTCTACGACGCGTCGACTGCCAACGCCGGTGAGGTGTACCGGAAACTGTTCCTCGCCGAGTACGGCGAGGAACAGTGGCGGGAGAGGTACGGCCAACTGGAGGAGATGCCGCTCCGCGCCAACAACAGCGTGCACCTGGAGCCCTACGAGCCGGAGTACGACAGGTACGGCGGCCCGGCCGGCGTCGAACTGGCCGAACGGCACTTCGAGGTCTCCAGTGATCTGGTCCTGCGGTTGCTCGCGACGACAAACATGCACGTCAGCTCGGTCCGGCTGGGCAGCTCCGCACGGTTCGCGGCGGTGCTGTGCTTCGCCTTCCTCGGCGACGCCCTGCGGGTGGCCCGGTTCTTCGCCGACTACCGCCGGTTCTGGGAGAACCTGTACCAGGAGAGCAGCGACGCCCACCACGACCGTTTCGACGCGGGCTTCGATCGGGTGGCGGTCGGGCTGGGCGCACATCTGGCCCGGCTGCGCGACGGCAGCCGGGACTCCACCCACCCCGGACTGACCGCCCTCGAACGCGACTGGGCTCGCCACGCGCTGCTCCTGCGGGAGGAGGTGGTCCGGCTCGCCGAGACGGGTCAGCTGGTGTTCGGGCGGCGCGGCCAGAGCGAACCGACCACCGTCAGCGACCCGGACATCGCGTTCACAGTGCTCCTCAGCTCGTACGTGCACATGACCAACAACCGGATCGGGACGAGCATCCTCGACGAGATCTACCTGTCGTACCTGATGGAGCGGGCGTTGACCGAGGCCGAGGCGGTGACGGCATGACCGTTCCCGGCCTCCACGAGCTGCCGCCGCGAGTGCGTGCGGACATCGTGTTGGGCGCCCCGTTGCGTCGGGGCGACAGCACAGTGCACTTCGTGAAGGATCCGCGTACCGGCTGGTTCTACCAACTGGGTGGGCGCGAGTTCTTTCTCCTCTCCCAGCTGGATGGACGGCAGACGAGGGCGGAGGTCGAGACGGCGTATGCGGACCGGTTCGGCCGCCGGCTCGGTTCCGCACACTGGACGGCGCTGCTCGACATGTTCCGTCGCCGACAACTGCTCGTCGAGCAGACCGAGGCCGGTGCGGTGGTCGATGACGACGTCGAGCTGGTCGAGTTGCGGGACCGCGCGGACCAGCAGCGCCGCTCGGGGCGGCGCCGGCTGTGGTACGCGCGGTTCCCGATCGTGAACCCCGACCGGTTCCTGCGCTGGCTGGCGCCGCGGCTGGGTTGGTGGTATTCGCCCTGGTTCGTGGTGCCGGCGCTGGTCGCGGCTGCCGTCTGCGTGGTGCTGGCGGTCAGCAGAGCTGGCGATCTGTACGCCGCGTCCCGGATGAACATCGGGCACCCGCTCGCCGCGGTGTCGTTCGCCACCACCTGGCTGGTGATCGCGTTGCACGAGGTCGCGCACGGGCTGACCTGCCGTCGGTTCGGCGGAGCGGCCACCGAACTCGGCGTCCTGTGGCGGTTTCCCCTGCTCACGCCCTACTGCAAGACCGACGACGTGGTGCTGTTCGCCCGCCGCCGACACCGGGTCTACACCGCCTTCGCCGGGGTCTTCGTGAACCTTGTCGCGCTGGTGCCCTTCACCGTCGGCTGGCTGCTGAGCACGCCCGGCAGCCACGCGCACGCGCTGGCCGGCTCGCTGCTGCTGTACGGCACGCTCACCGTGCTGCTGAACCTGCTGCCGGTGCTGCGACTCGACGGGTACTTCATGCTCAACCACGCGGTCGGGATGCTCGACCTGCGCCAGGAGACGTACCGGTTCTGGACCGCGCTGCTGCGCCGGCGCGGCCTCGAATCTTTCCGGGGCCGGGACCGTCCGATCCATGTGCTGTACGGGCTCACCGTCATCCTGCTTGCCGGGACGCTGTCCGTGGCAGTGCTCACGGCCTGGTACGTGAATCTCAGCCGGTGGGTCAACCCGCCGGCCGCGGTGACCCTCCTCGCCGCCGAGGCGGTCGGGCTCACCCTTCTCATCCGGTACCTCCGGCGCCGGCGCGCCCGGCTCGCCGCAGGTCAACCAGAGCAGGCCGGATGAGCGCCCTCGGTACGGCCCCGGGCCGGACGTCCTCCGCCGCCCGCACCGCGCCGGTCATCGAAACGGATGGGCTGACCCGGTCCTACCCGCCGGACATCCGAGCCGTCAGCGATCTGCGGCTGACCGTCAATCCGGGCGAGGTCTACGGGTTCCTGGGGCGCAACGGCGCCGGCAAGACCACCACGATGCGCATGCTGGTCGGACTGGTCCGCCCGAGTGCCGGCACCGGCCGGGTGCTCGGTCGTCCGCTCGGTGATCCGCGCGCGCTGGCCCGGGTGGGCAGCCTGATCGAGTCGCCCGCGTTCGAGCCTCACCTGTCCGGCTTGGACAACCTCCGGCTGCTGGCCCGATATCTCGGAGTCGACGATGCTCAGGCGCACGCGGGCATCGCCGAGGTGGAACTGACCGCGCAGGCGAACCACCCCTTCCGCACGTACTCCCTGGGTATGAAGCAGCGGCTCGGGGTGGCCGCAGCCCTGCTCAATGATCCTGAACTGCTGATTCTCGACGAACCGACCAACGGGCTCGATCCGGCCGGCATGGTTGCCATGCGCGACCTGTTCCGGGCGCTCGCCGCGCGGGGGCGCACCGTGTTCCTCTCCAGTCATCTGCTCGACGAGGTCGAGCAGGTCTGCGACCGGGTCGGCATCATCCATGCCGGGCGGCTGGTGATGGAGGGGAGCCTGGCTCAGCTCCAGGCCAAGCTCGGCGGGCCGGGCCTGGTGTCGGTCCGGGCGCAGCCGGTGGAGACCGCGCTGGCCCGCCTGCGATCCGTCCCCGGCCTCAGCCCCATCCGCACCAACGGTGACCTGTTGGAACTCGAAATCCCCGGGGACCGGGCCGCGGAGATCAACGAGACGCTGGTCCTCGCCGGGGTCCGGGTCAGCGAGCTGACCGTGGCACACCGCTCGCTGGAGGATGTCTTCCTCGGTTTGACCGGCCCGACCACCAGTGCCGGGTCGCCTCCCGCCGGGCCGACGGCGCCGGGTGCGGGTGCTCGTCGTGTCGACCCGAAGGACGGTGGCGAATGACGGCACGCAGCCTACGCGGAGCGCTCTTCACGCTCCGCCGTCGACCGGCGCTCCGGGTACTCACCGCGGTCTGGGCGCTCCAGATCATCTGTTTCGTCTACCTGATCACGTACATCGTCTACCGATCCGTGCCCGGGGAGTCCCCGGACGAGCTGCGACAACTACTGACCAGTCTGCTGCCCGCCAGCGCGGACCGTACGGTGGTGGGCGCGCTGCCGATGTGGGGTGGCCCGGTGATGCTCATCCTCGGGGCTCTGGTCGCGGGGGGCGACGAGCGGTGGGGAAGCTCCCGCACCGTACTGGCGCGTTTCGCCGACCGGACCGCGTTCCTGCTCGGCAGGTTCCTCGCGCTGGTCCTGGTGCTATTACTCCTGTCGGTGCTGACGATCGCGCTCAGCGCGCTGTGCAGCGCAGCGATCGCCGCGGCGGAGGGCGAGGCGATCCGGTGGCCCGGGCCGGGCAGGCTCGCCGTCGCGTTGGTCTCGGTCTGGTTGATCGTGACCGCGTGGGGTGCGGTCGGATTCACCCTCGCCCTGGCCACCCGCAACCTGGCCGCCGCGATCGGCATCGGGCTGCTCTGGACCCTCATGGTGGAGAACCTGGTGAACGGCCTCGGCGCAGTCATACCCCTCTTCGGCGCAGTCGGTTCGATCCTGCTCAGCACCAGCTCCGGTTCGGTCGCGGCCGCGTTGGGCGCCAGCGGATTCGGGGTGGATCCGGTGACCAGCGGCCCGGTCGCCGCCGCGGTGCTCGCCGGATACACGGTGGTCGCACTCACCACCGCTCTGGTCATCTTCCGCCGCCGCGATCTTGGCTGAGACGGCGATGTCGCCCGGGTTGAGGTCAGCGATCGGCGAGCGAGACATGCCGCGCCAACGCGGCGCGGGTCGGTACACCGAGCTTGACGAAGATCCGGGCCACGTGCGACTCCACCGTCCGGGTGCTGAGGAACAACCGGGTGGCGATGGCGCGGTTGCTGAGTCCCTCGGAGACCATGACGGCAATCTCCCGTTCCCGCGCGGACAACGGGTCTGGCCGGTCCTCCCGAGAGCGGGGGTGAGCGGCGGCGAACCGCCGCTGCAGGTTGGTCGCCCGGCCCACCAGCCAGTCCGCCCCGCACCATCCGAGTCGCTGCTTGGCCACCGCGAGGGTCTGCCGGCTGCCCGGCAGGTCGCCGGCGTGATGCAGCATCGTGGCCAGGGTCACCAGGGTCTGCCCCTCCCGCAGTGGCTGATGGGTGAGCGCCGCGGAGCTGGCCGCCAGCCGGGCGGCGTCCACCGCCGCCACCAGGTCCCCGCGCTTCGCCAACAACTCCGCCCGCGCCTGCCCGACCGTCGCCGTCTCACCGCGCAACCCATTGCGCTGCGCCGACTCGGCGGCTCGGGCCAACTGCTTCTCAGCCTCGGCGAGGTCGCCGCGAAGCACCTGGGCCCGGGCCGCGAGGGCCAACCCTTCCGCGGTCGCCACCGGCACACCGTCGTCCAGTAGCAGCGCCAGCGCGGGCTCCGGTTGGCTCAACTCGATCAGTGCCGCGGCGAGCCCGACCCGGGCCATCGAATGCCACCATGGCGAGCGCAGCGGTTCGCTGACCCGCAGCTCGGCAAGGGGTGCGGCGGCTGCGGCGGGGCCATCGCGCCAGACGAGCAACGGCACCCGAATGGCCATCGCGAACCGTCGCAGCTCGTCGCTGCCCACTGCCCCGGCGATCTCCTCGGCATCCTCGGCATCACGCTGCGCCTGCCGCAGATCACCGAGCCGGCCGTGCAGGACCGCTCGCACCAGGTACAGCTCGGGCAGGACGTGGCCGCGGCCGTACCTTCGGGCGACCCGGAAGCCCCGCGCCAGGTGCCGTGGCGCCGCGTCCTGCGCCTCGCCCAACAGCTCCGTCCAGACCAGCGCCGGGACAAGGTCGATCACGTCGCGTAGTGCCCCGTCGTCGAGGCCGTCCACGGCCCACTGGGCACGGGAGAGCTGCCCGCCGGCATCGGCTCCGGACCGCCGGTCGAGCAGCCAGGCCAGGGCCAGCAGGGTGCTCGCCGCGGCGGCCATCCCACGACGACCGTCCCGCTCGGCCAACCCACCCGCCCGGGCCGCGTTGTCCGCCGCGTCCGCGAACCGTCCGGCCAGGATCTCCGTGGTCGCCAACTCCAGACGCAAGGTGGCCTCCGTGCGGGCGCCGGCGTCCTCCAACCGGGACAGTTCGCCGGACAACAACGCCCGCGCCTCGCTGACGCGGCCCAGCATCCGTTCGGTCGCCGCCAGCAGTTCGGTCGCCGCACACCGGTACCTCGGTGCCTCGCCGATCAGTTCGTGCAGGATCTGCTGGCTCTCGCCCAGACTGCCGGAGATGATCAGCGCCCGGGCCAGCGTCAGTTGCAGAGCCGCGCGGCGGTCGGCCGTGTCGCCGCGCTCGGGGATGATCCGCAGCGCGACCCGCAACCAGCGGACGCTGGTGCCGGGCGCACTGTCGAGCGCTGCCTCGGCCGCCGCCGCCAGCACCTCGGCGGCCTGTTCGGCTCCGGCGCGCGCGCAGTGCTCCAGGTGCTGCGCCTGCCGGACCGGGCCGGCGCCCTCCTCGGCCAGGTGCCGGGCCATCCGGCCATGCGCGGCCATCCGCCAGGCCGCCCCGGCGCTCTGGTAGGCGGCCGCTCGGAGCAACGGATGACGGAACACGATCCGACCGTCCGCCTGCTGGAGGATCCTCCGCCGGACGAGGCCGTCCAGGGCGGTGATCACCACGGCCGGTGAGACCCCGGCGACCCGGGCGACGAGCGCGGGATCACAGTCCTCTCCGGCGACCGCCGCGGCCTGCACGGTCAGCCGCTCCGCGCCGGACAGGACGCACAGCTCGGCGCTGATCAGCGCGTCGAGGGCGGCTGCGACGCGGTGGTCCGCCACCGCCGGCGCGGAGTCGGCGTCGAACACGACCTCATCCGTGCCGGCCGCGAGGATCTCCAGATAGAGGGGGTTGCCGCAGCTGACCTCGTACAACACCCGGCGTCGGTGCGGCGGGATCTCCGGGAGCCAGGCGTCAACCGCCAACGGCGAGAGCGGACCGAGGACCAGCCGGGTCGGCACGGGCTCAGCACGGCCGAGTTGCAGGGCGAGCCGTACCGGGCACTGCCCGCTGCGGTAGGCCAGGACGAAGATGACCGGACCGTCCGCGGGGTGGCGTACCAGGTGGTCCAGAAGTTCGACGGACCCCTCGTCGGCCCAGTGCACGTCGTCGAGCACCACGACCAGGCCGCCGCCCCCAGCCGTCTCGGTGAGCAGTTCCCGTACGGTCCGATAGAGCTGGTGACGTTCGGCGTCAAGGACGGCCGGTGCGGCGCCGGTGGTACGCCAGGTAGCGCCGACCGAGTGCGCGAGCTGCACCAGGGGCTCGCACTCGGGACGGCGTCGATTGTCGAAGTGCCGCGGTCCGTCCCCGGCCAGCGCGTCGAGGAGCAGGCCGAAGGGCAGCCCCACCTCGAACTGGCTGGCGCGGCCGTGTAGCACGGCATAGCCGCGCTCGATCGCGGTGTCCATGAACTCGGCGAGAAGTCGACTCTTCCCGATTCCGGTGTCACCCTCGACCGTCACGACAATGGAGCGACGGGGTGGTTCGGCGATTGTCTTTTCCAACAGGACGCGCTCGTCCTCACGGCCGACCAACCGATCTTGTGCGACCAATTGCCCCATCTCAGCCTGTCCCCGTTCTTCGGCCCAACGCGGGCGATCCACAGGAGAGAGGCTGCCGGTCCAACCCGGTAGCGAACATCCGCAAGACTACGCAACACAACGTCCACAGTGGTCTGACGGGTCATTGACCAGCGGTCGACTCCGCTGTGACCATCCGTGCGACGGCGGCCCGGCTGCTCACGCCGAGCTTGGCGAAGATGCGGTTCAGGTGCGACTCCACCGTGCGGGGGCTGAGGAACAGCTGGCCGGCGATCTGCGGGCTGGTCAAACCCTGGGCCACCAGTTCGGCGATCTCACGCTCGCGGCCGGACAACCGGTCCCGGTCAGCCTCACGGGGCTGGCGCGCCCCGGTGCGACGCTGCTCACGCCCGACCCAGTTGCTGAGCCACGGCGCGCCGCAGCCGTCAAACGCCTCGCGGGCCCGACCCAACTGGTCTCTCGCCGCCGCCTGGTCGCCGGAGCGGGCCAGGATATCGGCGACCACCGTCCGGGCAAGCCCTTCGCCGAGGGGCAGCCGGACGGCCTCGAACTGCTCGACCGCGTTCATGCCCGCCGCGCGGGCCTGCGCGTACCGGCCTTCGGCCGCGTACAACACCGCCTGGTTGCGTGCCACGCAGCCGAACTGGGCAGGCGGCGCCCCGGTTTCCGCAACCGCCACCGCGCGCTCGTACCACTCCCAACCGGCCGCGAGATCACCGCACGCCACCTCCGCCTGCGACCGGAGCGCGTAGACCGACGGCGCGTACGGGCCCAACCCAGCCGGTTCGGCGCTCACCCGCTCGGCCAACAGGTCGCGGCAGGCACCGATCTGGTTGACGAAGTAGAGCACCTCGGCGTGGTGCTGATCGGCGATCCCGCGCCACCACGCCGAGCGGATGCTCCGCTGTTGGCGCAGCTCGGCGAGGATCGGCAGGGCCGCATCCGCACCCTGCTGCCAGAGCAGCGGCCGGGACTTGAGCGCCAGGGTGAAGGCCCGCAACTCCGGGCTGTCGATGTGCTGGGCGGTCTCCTCACCGTCCTCCACGTCGGCCAGCGCCAGCGCCGCCTGTCCGGTGCGGGCGTGGACTATCGACCGCACCAGGTAGAGCTGCGACACCTCGTGGGCGGTACGTCCGTAGCTGCGCGCCATCCGCAGACCGCGCTCCACGTGCCGCAGCGCGTCGTGGTGCTGGTCGACCAGGAACTCGGCCCAGGCCAGCGCCGCCACCATGCCCAGATCGTCGCGAAGTTGCACGTCGGTCAGCGCGTCAACACCGAGGCGCGCCTCCTCCAGCAGCGCGTACCCCCGGCTGAATCGACACTGATAGAGCTCGCTGAGCGCCAGCAACGTGGTAGCCGCGGCCGGAATGCCAGGTCGCGTGCCGGTACCGGCCAGCGCGACCGCCTGGCTGGCCCGCTCGGCTCCGGCGCGCCAGTTTCCCTGCAGCATTTCGGTGGCGGCGAACTCGACCAGCAGGCCGGCTCTGGCGTCGCTGCCGTCCACATCGGCCTGAACCAGCGCGGCGCCGAGCAACGCACGGGCCTCGGCCAGTTGACCGACCGCCCGTTCGGTGACCGCCAGCAGTTCCACCGCCCGGTACCGCAACGTGCTGTCGCCGGCGACCAGGGAGTGCAGGATCTCCCGGGTTTCGCCGAGCTGTCCCGTTCTGATCAGCGCGTTCGCCAGCAGCAGGCTCAGCTCGGCCCGCCGCTCGGTCAGCGCAGCACCGTCCGGCATGGCCCGCAACGCCGTCCGCAGCCAGCAGACCGTCGTCGCCGGGGCGGTCTCCAGGACCACGGCCGCCGCCGTGGCCAGCAACTCCGCCCCGGCCAGGTCACCGGGGCGCACCGCGTGCCGCAGGTGCTCCGCCCGGCGGTACAGCGGTGCGCCTGCCGGGTCAGGTACGCCGCCGCGCGGCCGTGCGCGGCGGCTCGCCAGGCCGGCCCCGCCATCTGGTACGCGGCCGCCCGCACGAGCGGGTGCCGGAACGTCAGCTGCCCGTCCGCGACCCGCAACACGTCGCGTGTCACGAGTTCGTCCAGCGCCGCCTGCGCCTGCTCCTCCGGGACATCGGCCACCGCCGCGACGAGCGCGGCGTCGAACTCGGCGCCGGTGACCGCCGCGGCGTGCGCGGCCAGTCGCGACGAGCCACTCAGGGACTGCAGGTCACGAGCGATCAAGACGTCCAGCCCGACCGCGGCCTGCCCGCCGTCACCGGTGACCGGTGTCCGGCTGCCCAACTCTTCCACCACCCGAGGGGGAAGCTGACCCAGGATCTCCAGATAGAGCGGGTTGCCGCCACCGGCCTGGTACAGCCGCCGCCGGTAGGCTGCCGGCCGGCCGGACAGCAGCAGGTCGGCGTCGGCGGGCGACAGCGGACCCAGCGGCATCTGCACCACCGACGCTCGGGTGGTGGCCAGCGAACGGATCAACTGAGCCGGAAGACGCCCGGTACGGACGGCGAGGACGGTGATCACCGACGCGCGGGGCGGGTGCCGGACCAGATAGTCGATCAGCGCGATCGAGGCGTCATCCGCCCACTGCACGTCATCCAGCAGGAGGAGCAGCGGCGAGGTCGTGGCGCTGGTCTCCAGCACGGTGCGGATCTTCCCGTGCAACTGGTGCCGCTCCACCGCGCCGGCCGGACCGCTCGGCCGGGCCGGTGCGGCGAGCGCGGCCCGCATGCGGGCCGCGTGGCGCGCCAGAGACGGGTGCCTGTCCGCGTCGCCGAGCAGGTCGAGAACCAGTCCGAGCGGGGCACTGCGCTCGAACTCGGTGGCCCGACCGACGAGCGCCGGCCGGTCGGCCGCCAACCGGGCGAACGTGGCGAGGAGCTGAGACTTTCCGATGCCCGGTTCGCCGGTCACCACGACGAACACCGGAACTCCCGGCGCGGTCATCAGCTGGCGCATCCGGGCCACCTCGGCGTTTCGTCCGAGTAGGCCGTGGCGCACGTCCACGTCCGCGTTCGAGGCAATCATTCGCACGACCTCCCCGCCAAGACCATATCGGACGGGAAGCCAATCACATCCGGGATCTTGTCGTCAGCCAGCCGCGGTGATCGGCGGTCGCGCTCCGCCGCGGCAGAGCGACCGCCTCGTCGCCGAGCTGCCGAACTTCCGCACCTGCCCAGCCCACCGCTGCAGACGGCCGGGCTCTATGTCAGGTCACTCCTGCGGCGCGATCAGCCGGTCGTCGGTGGCGTCGCGGACCGTGATCGCCTCCACCGGGCACGAGTCGGCGGCGTCGAGGATGACCTCGGCCGGGGCGACGACGTCGGCCCGCGGCGCGGACCGGCCGTCGACCAGCCGGAAGTGCTCGGGCGCGGTACCGGCGCAGATGCTCGTGCCGATGCAGCGACGCGCGTCCACCCCGATCCGCCAGGCGGTACTCACCAGGCCACCGGCATGCCGAGCAGACCCCGCACCAACATGCCGCGCTTCCACTCCAGCTCGGCGTCCGGTACGGCCAGCCGCAATCCGGGCAGGCGAGTCACCACTGTGGCGACGGCGACCTGCAACTCCATCCGGGCCAGCTGCGCGCCGACGCAGTGGTGTACGCCGTGCCCGAACCCCAGGTGTGGGTTCTGCCCGCGGTCGAAATCGAGGCGGTCCGGGTCGGCGAAGACGCTACCGTCCCGATTCGCCGACGACAGTGAGCCGAGAACCGGCTCACCGGCCCGGACCAGCACCCCGCCGACCTCGACGTCCTCCTTGGCGTACCGGGCGAAGGAGGAGCCGACGCCGAGTGGCACGTACCGCAGCAGCTCCTCGACCGCGGCCGGCACCAGCGACGGGTCAGCTCGCAGCCGGGCGAGCTGGTCCGGATTGTGCAGCAGGACGTAGACGAAGTTGGGGATCTGGGTCACCGTGGTCTCGTGGCCGGCCGCGAGCAGCCCGCCGGCCAGCTCCACCAGCTCGGTCTCGCTGAGCCGGTCCTGATTCTCGTCGCGGGCCCGCACCAACGCGCCGAGCAGGTCGTCGATCCCGGGCTCGCGGCGGCGTTCGGCGACCAAACCACCGATGTAGCCCCAGAGACTGTTCAGGTACTCCTGGATCGTCTCCAGGGGCAGGGAGGTGGTCGAGACGATCGCCTCGGACCAGACGTGGAACCGGTCGCGGTCGGCGTACGGGACTCCGAGCAGCTCGCAGATCACCTGGATCGGCAGCGGCGTGGCGACGTGCTCCACCAGGTCGGCCGGAGGACCGTGCCGGACCATGTCGTCGACCAGCGCGTCGGCGATCTCCTGGGTGCGGGGCCGCAGCGCCTCGACCCGACGTGCCGTGAACGCCTTCGCCACCAACCGGCGCAGCCGAGTGTGGTCGGGCGGGTCCATGGTCAGCATGCCGCTGTACTGCTGGCGCGGGGTGAGCCTGGGCTCGTCGCGCTGAACGGCCGGGGCGCGGCCGAACCGGACGTCGCCGAGGACGGTGCGGACGTCCTCGTACCGGGTGGCGAGCCACGCCTCCTCACCGTAGGGAAGCTTCACCCGGGTCATCGGCTCGTTCTCGCGCAGCTCGCCATAGGTCGGGTCGACGACGAGGCGGTCGGGCACACTGAACGGGTACGGCCGCGCGGGCGGAACGGTTCGACTTCCGGTGCTCTGCGCGCTCTCCGTCATCCGGATTCCCTTCGTCGAGACGCCATGAACCTCAAGCCGCACCACGTTCGTCGCGGTGCCGGCTTGTCAGCGTCCAGGGCTTGCGAACAGCACATATCAACGCTCAGTAATGCATCGGTATCGGATCGTAGCGAGAGATGTCGATGATCGCCATGGCAGTCGACCCGCCTCCGCACGCGGACGCGCAATCTCATCCCACGGTGAAGTGTCTGTCCCCGCCCGGGCGCTCCAGTTCGTCGGAAACGGCGACGGCGAGGTCCTCCGCAGAGACTCGGGACGCACCGCCGGCACCGGTGATGTGGTGCCCGTTGGTACGGACCGGTGCGGGTTCCGCGCGGGTCATAGGATCCGCTCCCATGGTCCGCACCACGCCTCCGCGTCCCCTGGACATCACCGCGCTCTTCCCCGAACTGCGGGAACATTCCATCACCGCAACCCGCCTGCATCCCCGACCCGGCGCTCCGACCGTCACGGACAGCTCGGTCGGCGGACCACTGCTGTGGCCGGCCGACGAGGTGTGGCCGGTCTGCGACGACGCCGGGGCGCACGAGCCATGGAACCTGACGACCCCGGCCGCCCTGCACCGCAGGCGGGAGATCCTCGCGATCGCAGACGCCCGGGAGTCGCTGCCGGGCGGGGACTTCCTGACTGCGGAGGAGCGGGCCGAGCTCGACGCGGCCGACGCTCTGGACCTGGATGACCTGATCGAGGATCCCATCCCGTTGGTCCCGGTCGCGCAGCTGTACCGACGAGATGTCCCGGACTACGCCGGTCCGGACGGCACCGACCTGCTCCAGGTGCTGTGGTGCCCGGTGGACCACTCGGATCGGCACTACAGCCCTCGCGTCTTCCTCTACTGGCGCGACAGTTCCGCCGTCGGCGTCGGCCCGCTGCTTGAAGCGCCTCCCGAGCCGCCCGTGATCAGCGACATGTACCTGCCGGTCCCGTGCGTGGTGCACCCTGAGCAGGTCCGCGAGTACCAGTACGCCGATCTGCTCCCCGATGACCTACGCGAGCGGCTCGACGAGTGGGATGACGACGAAGACGAGAGCCGCGCCCACTATCAGAGCGACTTGTCGCTGGCGCCGGGGTGGAAGGTCGGCGGGTACGCGAACTGGTCACTGACCGATCCGTACCCGATGAATTGCGCTGCCTGCGGCACCACGATGACCTTGATTTTCACTGTGGATTCGGGCGACTGGAACGGCATGCATTGCAGCTGGCGCCCGTCCGAGGAGAACCCGACCGCCTCCCCAGACACCGTCGGCGTGCAAATCGGGCGTGGCTACTCGCTGTACACCTTCCGCTGCCCCGAATCATTCGATCATCCCCCGGCCACCGCCATGCAGTGACGCGGTCTTCCGCCATGGTTTGCCAACCTTCGCACGAAACTCGTCAGGGGTGAATGTGAGGATGCCTACGTGGAACAGGCACTGAGTCGGCGGGCGGCCTCGGACGCGATCAGCGACCAGGGATGGCGGTATCTGCTAGGCGCGTTGCGCACGTCGGTCCCCGTCGGCTCACTGGTCCAGGCAACCGAGGTGGCGGCGCGCGTGGTGGCGGCGTGCGGTAGCGACGCCGATGGGCACCTACGCGCTGATATCCGGCCAGACCGGGTCGTCTTGACCCTGCAGTCGTTGGATCAGGCGGCGCTCACCGCTTGCGATATCGACCTCGCGCATCGACTCTCCGCCGCCATGCGGGACGTCGGGCTACGGACGGAGCCTGAGATTGGTACGGGAGCACCGCGGTCGGTCCAGCTCGTGGAGATCGCTGTCGACGCGCTCGACATCGCAGCGGTCCGACCGTTCTGGAAGGCCGTGCTGGGCTACACGGACGAGGCGGGAGCCGACGGTCCCAAGGATCCGATCGTCGACCCGGTCGGGCAGGGTCCGGCGATGTGGTTCCAGCAGATGGATCAGCCACGCCCGGACCGGAACCGCATCCACTTCGACATCTGCGTCCCGCACGACGAGGCACCACGGCGGATCGAAGCGGCGCTGACGGCCGGTGGCCGACTTGTATCCGCGTCCCATGCTCCCGCCTTCTGGGTTCTCGCCGATCCCGAGGGTAACGAGGCTTGTGTGACGACCTGGCAGGGCCGAGACGACTCGTAGACCGGACGGCCCGGCAACGAGGGTGGCTATTCAGCCCTGAGGAGCAGGGCGCAAGGGCTCACCATTGAGCTCGGTTGCTTCCCCCGGGCTCCACCAGAGCACGCCATCGATGGTCAGGTGCGGACACCAGACGCCTACCGCGCCACCGGTCTCGAGGGCGTCGGCGACCGTCGTCAGGTACGCCCCCAGCGACGGCCAGGCGTCCGAGAAGTCCGCGGGGTTGCTGGTCGGCGCCCAGCCCACGCTCGCGAATCCGGGTCCGGGTCGCAGGTCGATGACTTGAAGACCGCAGTCGCCGTCCCCGAAGGGAAGCCAACGTTCATGCCACCACGGCTCTGACTCGGCGCCATGCCGAGCGAAGCCATCGACGTCGGGCGCGATATCCATCCGCATCTGGCGATGCTCCACGATGCCTGCGACGGAGAGCGGAGTCGCTTCGGGCAGGATGTTCGCCCACTCGGTGAGGCCGTCGTGCCGGCGCAGCGACTCAGCCAGTTCCGCGGGAAACAACAGGCCGAGCTCGGCTTCGGCGGCGGTGATGGATTCCTGGGCCGCTGGTCGGGCCAGCACATCGATGCTCGCGGGCGGGTGTCGTCGCAACCAGCCCTCAATCCGAACCCACGCCTCCGTCACTGGTGTCACTGGCGAAGTGTAGGTAACCATTCGTCAAGCCGGAGATCTGTTGCATCGTCCGAGCACGCGCCCCCGTTGTCGGCGGGCGGGCGGTCACCCACTCCCCCCGCTGACGGCCGCCATCATGATCAGGGTGCGCCGCCGCCGCCGACTCATCAGCGCGAAACAGGCGGTGAGCGCCACCAACTCCACCTCGGCCCATTCGCCTGTGACATCGACGCGGATCGGCCCGCCCAGTCGGCCGGGGAGGCGCACCGCGAGACGGTTCCCGTCGCGTACCAGCTCACCACCGCAACGACCGGGCGTCCAGCGGGCCACCCCGCCCTGCCCCGGCACGTGCGACCGGTCCGGGTCGAGCCGCACCGCCACCCCGTGCTCGCCCCGGGCGATGAACCCGATGCGTCGACGGCCGGTCGGTTCGACCGTCCAGCGGCCGGTGCCGGTGCGGATCTCGCCGCACCGCCAGGTCCAGCCGGTACGCAGCGAGGCGCGCGGCCCCGCAGCACCGGAGTGGAGAGCGAAGGCTCCGTCCTGTTTGCGTACGGTCAGCGCGGTCATCGGTTCGCCCCTTCCGGACGCGGCCGGGGCAGGCCGAGGATGAGGATGACGCCGACGCTCAGGTGCAGCAGCGCCAGGGTCGCCTTCGCTCCACCGCCGACGCCACTGGATGCGCCGACCACGAGCGACAGCAGCAGGACCGCGACCGCGATCGAGGTCCACCAGACGTGGGCGCGGTTGATCAGGCGTTCCAGCGAGGCGAGCAGCGCCCAGCCGGCCACTGCCGCGACCGCGGCGGCCCCGATGACCGCGGCCACCGTGACCTGCCGGGTCGAGCTACCGGACCGGACCGCCAGGTCGACGCCGGCCGCCGAGTGCAGGAGCGCGAACTCGGCCACCGCCACCACGACCGCGCCGGCCGCCACCGCGGCTCGGCCAAGGAGAATGTTGTTCGTCATGGTCTGAGTCTGCGGACCGGGCCGGGTCGGACACGTCGACCAAGACGCCGTGGCGGGTACGTCCCCGGGCGGCCCGGCGTACTACCAAAGAAGGTGGTCCGGCCCACCGCGAGCCCAGTAGCCTGCGCGATGTGGATGCGGCGACGTGCGAGGTCAGGCAGCCGAGGGCGTGGCTTTCCGTCCCGGTGGGCGTGACGACAGTGGCGGTCGGCGTCCTCGTCGCGACCATGCTGTGGTCCGCCACCCGTTCCAGCTCCGCCGATCTGATCGGCCTCGACGTCGCGCTGGCAGTGACCGCCCTGATCCTCGTTCCGGTGGTCCTCCGCCACCCGCGCATCGGTGGCGTGCTGGCCGGCCTACTCGTCGCGCTGTCGGCGGTGGCCACGCCGGTGGCCAGCTTCGCGGTGCTCTTCACCGCCCGCAACAGGCCGTTTCGGCAGGCAGCGGCGGTGGCGGCGGTCGGCGTGGCGGGCGAGGCGGTGCAGGCGTTCTGGCGGCCGGTGCCCAGCCTGCCGTACGGCTGGCGGCTGGTGCTGATGACTGTCGCCTACGCCGCCCTGCTCGGCTGGGGCACCTGGGCGCAGGCCCGGCACGCCTTGCTGGCGGCGCTACGGGAACGGGCCCGGCGGGCCGAGCAGGAGCAGGAGCGACGGGTTGGCGAGGCGCGGGCGGCTGAGCGCAGCCGAATCGCGCGGGAGATGCACGATGTGCTGGCCCACCGGCTCTCGCTGCTGGCGGCGGCCGCCGGTGCGATGGAGTACCGGCCGGACGCGCCGCCCGAGCGGCTCAGCGCCGCCGCCGGGGTGATCCGGGCCAGCGCCCATCACGCCCTCGACGAGCTGCGCGAGGTCATCACCCTGCTGCGCAGCGACGACGCCGAGTCACCGACTGACGCGCCACCCGGGCAGACCCTCACCGACCTGCCACGCCTGGTCGACGAGGCGCGGGCCGCCGGGCAACAGATCGAGGTCGACGACCCGCTCGGTCCGCCGGCCGAGATTCCGCCGACGGTGGGCCGCACCGCCTACCGGATCGCACAGGAGGCACTCACCAACGCCCGCAAGCACGCCGCCGGGCAGCCGGTCCGGCTGGTGCTCGGCGGCGCGCCCGGCGCCGGCCTGAGCATCGCGGTGAGCAACCCGACCACACCCGACAGCGGCGCCAACGGCAGCGCCGGCACCGGACTGATCGGCCTCGCCGAACGGGCCGCGCTCACCGGGGGTCGCGTCGCCCACCACGTCGACGCCGCGGGCCGGTTCCACCTGACCGCGTGGCTGCCGTGGCCGACGTGACCGCCCCGATCCGGGTGGTCATCGTCGACGACGATCCCCTCGTCCGGGGAATGCTCACGCTGATGCTCGACGGCGCCGACGGGATCGCCGTCGTGGGCGAGGCCGCAGACGGCGCCACGGCGATCACCGCGGTGGACCGGCACCTGCCCGACGTGGTGCTGATGGACATCAGGATGCCCGGCGTCAACGGCATCACCGCCACCGAGCGCCTGCGCCGCCGCCACCGGCCACCCGAGATCATCGTGCTCACCACGTTCGACACCGACGAGCACGTGCTGCGAGCCCTCCGCGCCGGCGCGAGCGGCTTCCTGCTCAAGGACACCCCGCCCAAGCAGATCAGCCAAGCGGTGCGCGCGGTGGCCGCCGGCAACCCGATGCTGTCTCCGGGCGTGACCCGCCGCCTCATGCAGCGGGTCGCCTCCGGGGCCGAGTCCTACGAGCGGGCGCACGAACGGTTGGCCCTGCTCACACCCCGGGAACGCGACGTCGTACTGGCCATCGCGCAGGGACGCTCCAACGCCGAGATCGCCAGCGAACTGTTAATGAGCGTGACGACGGTGAAGGCCCACGTCTCGCACATCCTGACC
Organism: Micromonospora tarensis; assembly: GCF_016803395.1. Classification (GTDB taxonomy): domain Bacteria; phylum Actinomycetota; class Actinomycetes; order Mycobacteriales; family Micromonosporaceae; genus Micromonospora; species Micromonospora tarensis. Next base: position 57,232 of record NZ_JAEVHL010000015.1, read on the forward strand.
AAGCTGGACCTCGACAACCGTACCCAGATCGCCCTGCTCGCCCACGACGGCCGGCTCCTCTGACCCGCCTCGTCGGCTCGCCGAGCCAGCAGGTCCAGCCGGACGAGCAGTGTGAGACCGACCACCCCGACCTGCTGCGCCAGCGCGGTACAGGGCACGTTCCACGAGACAGGTCGGCTACCTCAGCGTGTCAGCGACTGCACCGATCAGAAACCCTCCGCCACGCCGTCAGTTCTGGTGGCACCCCTCGCACCGATGGAAGGATCCATGACCATGACCGACGCTAGACCGCTGGGCGCCGACGAGGCCACCTTCATCGCGGCGGTCCGCTCAGGCGACACGGCGCGGTTCGCACGATTCACCGAGCGTCACCGGCGTGAGTTGCAGGTGCACTGCTACCGGATGCTCGCGAACTACGAGGATGCCCAGGACATGACGCAGGAGACGTTCCTGCGAGCGTGGCACAAGCGCGAGTCGTTCAAGGGCCACGCGGCCCTGCGGACCTGGCTGTACCGGATCGCGACGAACGCCTGCCTCGACTTTCTGGAAAAGCGCAACGACCGCACACCCGTGATTGCCGAGCTGCCGGGCGTGGGCTCGGAAGTGCGATACCTACAGCCCTACCCGGACGGGATGCTCCCGGAGGACCCACAGGAGTCGGTGGTGGCGCGGGAGACGATCGAGCTGGCCTTCATCGTCGCCGTCCAGCACCTGCCGCCGCGGCAGCGGGCGGCGTTCATCCTGCGCGACGTCCTCGGCTGGCCGGCGTCGAAGGCCGCCGACATCCTCGAGCTGACCGTCGCATCGGTGACCAGCGCACTGCAGCGGGCGCGCGTGACGATGCGCGAGCAGCTGCCCGACCGCCGCCTCGACTGGCGCAGCCCCGCGACGCACGAGCTGTCGCACGACGAGCGCACCGTGGTGAGGTCGTATATGCAGGCCCTGAGCGCAACGACCTCGACGGGCTGACGGCCCTGCTGCGCGACGATCTGCGCTTCGCGATGCTTTCCGAGCCGGGCGCCTGGATCGTCACGGCCAAGGACGCGGTGGACGGCTGGGTCTCCAACGGGCTCTTCCAGCGCGGCTACGACGACTGGCGCGGTGTCCCCACCACGGTCAACCGCATGCCTGCCGCCGGGTTGTACCTGCGCACCCCCGACGACCCGACGTACCGGTTGTTCACCATCGCGGTCCTGCACATCGCCGACGGCAAGATCGCCGAGCTGACCGGATTCGACGCCACCGACAAACCGTGGCTGGACCTGTCCCCGACCCTGTGATCGCACAGATCCCCGTCGTCGACCCGACCAGCCGAACAGCACTGCGACAACGCGAACGCCACCGCCCCGCCGGCGTTGCCGGCGGGGCGGACCGCAAGGAAGGGTCCCGGCCGGTTCCCGCACAGCCGATGATCACGGCGACGGTGTCGACCTGGCCCTACGAGCCGAGCAGGTGGCCCGTGTTCATCGCCTCGTCTCGTATCGGGTCAGCACCACGCCGCCGGGAAAAATCCGCGTCTCCACGAGGTTCAGCTTCACCCAGGTGTCCAGCGCGGTGAAGAACGGTGTGCCGCCGCCCACCAGGACCGGGTGGGTGACCAGGACGTATTCGTCGATCAGCCCGGCCCGCATGGCCGCCCCGGCAAGCGTCGCGCCGGCGATGTCCATCGGGCGCCGTCCTCGGCTTTGAGCCGGGTGATCTCGGTGACCGCGTCGCCGGTGACCAGGCGGGTGTTCCAGTCGACAGTCCTGGGCGTCGAGGAGAACACCACCTTCGGCATGTCCCGCCAGCGGCGGGCGAACTCGACCTCCGCTGGTGTGGCGCCGGGCCGCTGGTCGGCGGTCGGCCAGTCGGAGCTCATCACCTCCCACAGCTTGCGCCCGTACAGCGCCAGGCCAGTCGCCCCCACCCGGTCGGACCACCACTGGAACAGCTCGTCGTTCGGCGACGAGTCCGGTCCCTCGCCCCCACTCCAGCCGAGGTCGTCGCCGGGCGCGGCGATGTAGCCGTCCAGCGTCACATTCATGCCCAAGGTCAGTTTCCGCATCAGTCAGCCTCCAGTAAGTCGATCTCACAGGTACAGACGGGCGCGGCGCGGAAACCTCATCGGTGCGCGCCCCGGGCCCGCGGGTGGTCGCGCCGTGAGTTGGCAGAGGCGCTGTCGTGACCGGGTGTCAGGTGGACGCCGGCGTGCTGGCGGCACACGGCGACCCACGCCTCGCTGACGTTGACGCGTGGTCAGTGGCGGCGCAACGGTCGCCCTCCCGATGCTGCGCCGGAAGGGCGACCGCTTGCTCGGATGACCCCGCTAGGGCAGCGCAGACGCCGCCCGCACGAGAACGTCTCCAAGCGGCATGGACTGCTGACTCTCGGGCACCCCGGTGCCCTCCAGTTGAAACCGGCCGTCGCCGGTGCGCAGGATCTTGATCATTGGTGCCGAACGGTCTTCGGGGTTGGACTCGAGGAAGAGGACCGTGCGGTGACTGACCGACGGAGACAGGTGACGCAGCCGTGGGTGAGCGTGAGCCGCCTCCAGAAGTGGTCGGATCACCGCCAGATCCTCGTCATGCAGGAGGAGTTCCCATTGGACGGCGAGCGGGTCCCCGCCTTCGTATGCCTCGGCCATCCTGTCGTAGGTCATAAACGGGAACTGCTTGTTGAGTTCCCGTAACGTGACTCCGCCATGCCAGGCGTCGGCAACCCTGACGACCTCAGACAGATCAGAGGTGACGCCGGCAGCCCAGGTTGTTCCCCGAACGGTGATCGTGACCGAGAAGGCCCGACGGTCGACGACTACGCTGACCGCGATACCGCCATGGTTCGAACTCACCGAGGCGGACCATCCATCGCCACCCCTGTCGTCGCCCCATTGCAACCCTTGATCGGCCGGCTGCCGGCGGGCAGCCTGCTGAAGGGCTGGTACAAGCCCACCCGCACTGACGAGATCGGGGTAGAGATCCGAACCCGGACCACCTGGCAAGTCAGTCACCAGTCACCTCGAACCGCTCGACTTCGGCCACCACCACGGTGGCACTCCTTCCAGCTCGATCTCACTCCATTTGGGCTCAGGGAATGATATCAACTGGCCATTATCGTCATAGAACTTGACGGTAGACCAATCCCTCTTTCCTTCAATTACGGCCCGCGCGATCCATGCCATCTCCTCCTCAGTCGCTTTCGCGTAGCGCGTCAGACCATTTCTGACCGCCCAGGTGAACTTGTCGGCAGCGGCGGGGTTGGCAGTCAGGGGGTTCGCGCCGAATCCCTTCATGTACACCCGAAGAGTCACGTTGCGGTTCCCGATGTCCAACATCACCGGGCCTCGCCACTCGGTGGCCCCGAGGTCTATGTAGTGGTTGAACTTGTTGAGCTCCGCCCATCTTTTCGTACCTTGTTGCCGCATGCCCAGGGCCAGGTCGGACACGCACGGAACGGCATCTCCGGCGAGCATCCTGACGCTGGCCGCAGTGCGCGACGTCGGGGTACGGCAGGACTTACTGAGGGCCGCGAGACGGGCAAGTTGCGCGTCGTTGGAGAGCGTCTGCACGACGAGGCGCTCCGCGATCGCGGGCATCCGGAGACCGAGCAGACCCTTGAGACCGGTGAAGGTCCGGGCCCCCGTGACACCGCCGACGGCGAGGTCGGCGAGTGCGCCCATCGCCCACATGTCGAATAGTCCGCCGACTCCCATGGTCGCCTCTGCCCCGCCGGCGATCCCCAGGAATGCCCCGCACACCGCGTTGCAGAGGATCATCGTCACGCCGATGACCTCGACGGCCAACGCGAACTCGACTATGGACTGCGTGAAGACTGTCAGCGCAAACGCGGCATCCAGTCCGATGGAGGTGCCGAAGTTGACGCTGGGCGCCTCCCGCATGCACTTCTTGCGGTACTCCGCGGGAAAGCGATCGCAGTAGAAGCTGTTGGACAGCGACTCGTGCAGCCGCTCGTCGTCGCTCTGCGTCACATAGTTGAGACAGTCCTTGTACGCATCCGTCCCCGGGATGTTGCCCGTCCGGCAATAGATCGACTGCCGGAGGCGTTGGTCCTCCGCCTCCTGCTGGGCCTTGGTCACGTAGGCCGCGTACGCCTCGTTGTAATACCCCTGCGCGGTGTCGTAGTCCTTGCCCGCCGCGAGGGCCGAGTCACGGGCCCGTTGGGCGTCCTGGATCGCACTGGTGGCATCGTGCTTGGCCGACTCGTAAGACGCCTGCGCCCACACGGCGGAGTGCGCGGCGCGCTGCGCTGCCGCGTTGGCCTGGTTCGCTGCGTTCAGTGCGGTTCGGGCGGAGTTGGTGGCGTTGTCCGCTGACGCTTGCGCCTGATTCGCGGAGTTGATCGCCTGGTTGGCGTAGGTCGCAGCTTTGCTCGCGGATGCTTGGGCTTTCGCAGCCCACGCTGCGGCTTCCGCTGCGGCGGCGCGGGCGGTCGCCGCGACGGCCTGGGCTTCCTCGGCCTGCTGAACCGCCTTGGTCGCGGCCGCCGCCGCTTGGGACAGCAGTGCGCTGACTTCGGCGTTGTGCGCAGCGGTGTCGTAGTCGTTCCGCGCTGCCTTGTACTGCCCTGTTGCCAGGAACTGCTTCAACACGGCAGGCGGACTGTCGAGCGCGATCTGCGCGGCCGCCTTCAATTCCGTGCCATCGGCCGTTTCGGCCATGATCCGGTTGGCGTCTACGCGATCGTCCGACGTTGCGGCGGCGTACTGGCCACTGCGTAGGAAGTCACGCAGCGCTTGCGCATTGCCGGCGTCCAGCGCCTGCTGCGCCTTCTGCTGGGTGACCGTTCGCCCAGCCTCTCTCGCCTGGTCAAGGAGCTTGTTGACCGCGATCCGGTCCTCGGTCTCTCTGCCGGGGTAGTCCTGATTCTCAAGGAACGCAGCTACGTCGGCGTCCGAGCCGCTCGCGGCGGTCTCGGCCGCTTGCCGCAGCGATTCGCTGCCATCAGCGCCGATCGACAGGACAGTTGCCCGGTCATCCTCGGCCGCAGCGGCGGTAATGCCGGTCCGCACGAAGTCGACGACGGCGGTGTCGGTGCCACCGAGCGCGTTCACGGCAGCGATCTGAGTCCAGGGCCCGTTGGACGCGGTCAGCGCCAGCGCCACTCTCCGCGCACTGGCGACCGCGGTCGCGGGCGCAGTCGCCGGATTGAGGACCTCGGCGATGAGCCGATTGACCTCCACGCTACGAGACGCCGCTTCCTGCGCGTCCCAGGCTGTCTCCTGTTGCAGCCGGCCCATGTCGGCAGTAGCGGCCTGGGCCGCTGCCATTCCATCGTCGAACGCCGCCGCCAGCCGTTCGGCGTCGGCGGTGCGGGCGGCCTCGTAGACCGTCTTGGCCTGCTCGGCTGCCGCGACTGCTTCGTTCGCGGCCGCGGTGGCGGCGTTCGCAGCGTCGGTGGATCGCTTCGCGGCGGTCGCAGCGTCCCCAGCGTGGGCTGCGGCGTCCTCGGCCGCAGCGGCAGCGAGATCCGCGTCGGCCGCCGCGCGAGTGGCCGCGTCGCGCGAGCGGGCCGCCGCCGCGATGGCCTCGTTGGCGAAGGAGTACGACGCCGCTGCCGCCCGACTCGCCCGGGAAGCACTTGCCTCAGCTCGCTCGGCTGCCGTTATGGCCTTCTGCGTCTCGACGCCGGTTTCCTTGGCACGCCGCAGGGCCTCTTTCGCCTGCATCGCCGCGTTCTTCGCCTCGTCGATGGCGTGCTGCACGTCAAGGGCGGAGTTCTTGATCTGGGTGGCGATCTTCTCGGCTTCGGCCGAGGCGGCCGCCGCCTTGCGGGCTTCGACGGCAGCGTCGCGCGCCTGCTTTGAAGCGTTCAGTGCATCGTTCGTCTTACTGGCGTCGGTGGCGGCGTTGGCGGCGGCCCGGTGTGCGTTGGTCGCCGCCTTGCGGGTCAGGGCGGCGGCGGCCGCCGCTCTGGTCGCCGCGTTGGACGCCACTCGAGCGGCCGCGATCGCTGCTTGGGCGGCAGCGGCCGCTTGGCGAGCCGCTTTGGCCGCATTGTCCGCAGCGTTGGCCGCCTGCTGAGCTGCCGCCGCCGCGTCGCGAGCGTTGCCCTGCGCGCTTTCCATGGCGTCCGCGGCGATCTGGGCGTCGCGTTTGGCGGCGGCGGCAGCTGCCACCGCCTTGGCCGACTCGTCCCTGGCGATCTGGTTCTGCTGCTCTGTGCGCTTCTGCGCTTCCTGCGCAACAGCCACGAGATCCTTAAGGGTGCCGATCTCCTGATCACGAGAGGCCGCGACGGCCCAACCGGACTCAATGAACTCGGTCAGTGCGTCGATAGTTCCCGCGTCGAGGGCTCGCTGGGAGGCCGTCTGTACGGTCGTGCTGCCGCTGGTACGGGCGGCGGCAAGGATCTGGTTGACCCGGAGACGCAGATCCATCAGATGCGGGGTGCGCCAACCCGTCTCGAGGAAGACGTCCAGTGCCCCGGGCTCGGTGGAACGCGGATCCTCGTTGGCCGCAGCATCAAGTGCCTTTTGCGCTGCCAACTTCACCTGGCTGCCACCGGCAGCCATCATCTGGTTGACATGCACGCGCTTGTCTTGATTCGCCGGCAGCTGCCAACCGGATTCGAGAAACGCGGAGACCGCGCCGGCATCAGACGCACCCAGTGCCGCTTGCGCCGCTCCCTGCACGGCAAGGCCACCACCGGCCACCATGCGGTTGACCGTGATCCGATCGTCAATCCTGGACCGCTGGTCCCAACCGGTTGACAGGAAGGCCTCGACGTCGGCGTCGGTGCCGAGCAGCGCGTGCTCGGCAGCTTCCCGCACCACCGGGCCGCCCAGCTGCCACGCCTTCACGACCAGCATCCGGGCGGCGCCCGGGTCAGACGATGTCTCCTCTGCCCGCGCTGGGGTGGGAACCACCAGGAGTGTCGCGAGCAAAGAGACCACAACGCCGAACGCTGTGACGCTTCGTAACCGTACTGTGGGTCTCCACAGTCTTCTCACCTAAGCTCCTCGCACAATACAAGCGGACAGGAATTTTTTCGCGCGCCGAACCCCTACGCTGCGGGTCGCATTGGTGGGGGCAGCACCCGGCCATCTGGTCCGGGGCCGGAGCGCCTGCGGCTGCGGCTGCGGACGATGTGCAGCCACAGGCGCTCCCTGAATGGTGACCTGATCGAAATCCGATTTGGACGCGCTGGCGCGCTTCGTTAAGGGGCAACCGTCAACTGGAGCAGGGTTGTCGGTTCCTCTCCGCCCTCGCCGATACCAAACTGCGTGCTGCCGTCCGGATCCAGGCCCTTCGTGGTCTTCACACCCGCCTCGGTGGTCACCGTCGCGGTGCCGTTATGACCGGTGCCTCGCGTGATGCCATCGCCGCGGATCTCAAAGACCGCAGGCACCTTGAGATCCAGCCGGCCAACCGGTCCGAGCGCCCTGAAGCAGATCAGGCCCTCGTCGTTCTGGCCTATCAGCTCGGTGGTGTAAACCTTGATCAGGCCGATGTCACCCGTCGGCGGCGTGCTGCAATCAGCCCAGACGATATGACCGTCGCCGGCGATCAGCTCAACCTTGTACGACGCCAGGATCCCCGCAGCGCCGGGGTACGTGTAGTCCTCGACGATGGAACCGCCGTTGCTTCCGGTTGGCTCGTCCTCGCCAGCGGCCAATGCGACACCAGTGAAGGCCGCGGCCGCCAACGTAATTCCGACGGCGCCGACCATTACCACTTTGGACAACACATTCATGCGATCACACATCCCCATCGAATTCGTCAGGCCAGACATTGAAGCAAATGAATGAGGTTACCCGCGTGGCCCGAATCTGATCGGGTCGGCCCAGTCAAGACCGCCCCCGGGCGCAATCGGATTGAGCGCGAGAGCACCTGGGGCGTCCTTGCTCATCAAGCCAGGCCTGACGTCTTGACCGAGCCGGATGCTGGTCAACTCGCTCCGGCCTGACCAGTTGGTCCCGGCGCCGGTGTCGACGCCGGCGTCGAAGGTGGTGCCGGCGGCGTTACCCGGATACATCAACAGCTGCCCGGAGGAGGAGTGCACCGTCAGCAGG
>NZ_JAEVHL010000016.1 GCF_016803395.1 Micromonospora tarensis
AAACCGGCCCCATACGCCATCTCGGCGCTGGCCTCCAGCCGTCGGGACCACTCCGCCGCGACAGCAGACGGATCGACTGCGATCAAATCTGCTACCTGCGCACAGACGTCATTGACCGCGCCTTCATCATCGTGTACGAGCGTGCCGTACACGTCCAGCAAGATCGCCTGATACACAGTGAAACGCTACCCGACTGGATCTGACCCCGGTCGGTTGCCAGGCACCCCTCGTGCCGAAGCCAGCCATCACGGACCGGCGCAGCCGGCACCTTGTTGCGTACGCTCTTCTGCCGCTGTCGGTGCGCGATCGGCCGGGCTGCAGGTTCCCGGACTTTGGCCAGTTGGACCTGTGCGTGTTCGGCGGCATGTCTGGTGCGTATCGTCCCACGTCGCCTATCGTCAGCACATTGGCGAGCTGGCGGAAGGTCATTGACTGGCTGGGAAGTGTGTCTTGGAGAAGGTCCGGATGGCGCCACTGATCCAGCCGAACGATCTCTGGGATGTCGGCCGGGATGCGCCGTCGCAGCTCGACTTCGTCGGCTAGGAGCAGCTCCCGGTGGTCTGGGACGAGTGGGCGAAGCACGTCGAAACCCGACTGGTACGCCATCCCGACGCAAGGACGGGCCGGCTCACCGCCCCCGGCGCCCGGTGGGCCGGGATCTCCGCGGCCCAGGGGAACTGGGCAGTTGGCCGCATCGGCACCGGCACCGAGGACGAGGACAGCACCCTGGTGCGCTGGGACCTGCGGACCGGCGTGGCGGCCGCCGTGCACCCGGCGCTGGTGTCAACGCAGGACGTCAACAGTCGAGGCGCGGTGCTCGGCGACCGAGTCGTCGACCACGGCGACCGGCTCGTCCCCCTAGCCGGCGCCATTCCCGGTGTCCAAGCCCCCTTCGCCTGGGAAATCGCGGATAACGGCCTCGTCGTAGGCTCCTTCAACGGGGGATCCCGACTACGCCCAGCGCGCTGGATCAACTGTTGAAATAGTCGGCACCACGTCTTGTGTGTTCCTCTGGTCGGAGGCCGTGAATGCGCCGAAGGGTCCTCAAGCACCGGCAGTCACGGAGGCGGCTCCAGTAACCGTAGGCTCCACAGTCGTGCCCAGCGCCCTGACCGAGCAGGCTCGGTGCCTGGGGGTCAAGGGGTCGTCGGTTCGAATCCGGCCGTCCCGACGCCAGGTCGGCGTGCTCGCGCCAACCAGGGTCGTCTCTAGCGGAAGAAGTGGAAACGGCCGCCGCCCGCTTCGATCTCTCGGCTACTCCCGGATCTCCGAAGATCAGCCATCGGGACCGCTAGACCAGGTAGCGCAGCTTGAGCCGCAGTTCGCGCACTTCCTGCTCCACCTCCGACCCGGCGACGAGACCTCCCCCGGCGTTGAGACGGACCTGCGGCCCCTCCGGGTCGGGCTCGACGAGCCCGCAGGTCACGATGGTGTTCGAGACCAGTTCCCCCGGGTGCCCGCGAAAGATCCCGAGCACGCCGCTGTAGAAGCCCCGCCGCCGGTTCTCGAGGCGTGCGAGGATCTCCTGGGTACGGGCCTTCGGCGCGCCCACGATCACGCCGCGGGGGAACGAGGCGAGCAGGACCTCCGCCAGGGTGACGTCCGCCGGAACCTCCGCGAACACCTCGGTGTCGAGATGGGTGGTCGGTCCCACCACGTACGGTGCCAGCAGCGGGCCGGTGTGCACGCCGTCCGGCAGCGCGATCGCACCGAGGTCGCTGCGTTCGAGGTCGACGAGCATGACATGCTCAGCGAAGTACTTCTCCGTGTCCAGCGCCGAGCGGATCTGGGCCAGTTCCGCCGGGCTCCGCGGCGCCGGCGCCGTACCGGCCAACACTCGGGTGCTCAGCCGGTTGCCGCGCCACTCGACGTGCGGTAGCGAGCAGTTGCCGAAGAAGCAGCACCCACCGGCGTCGAACCAGTAGGAGTAGGTGGAGCGGCGGTAGCGCCGCGCCACGGCCGCGAAGTACTCGGGCAGCGGGGCCCGTGGTCGGACGCGAACGCTGACCGCGAGCACCGCCTGGTAGGACTCGCCGGCCCGCAACGCCTCCTGGGCCTCGGCAACGGCCTCGGCGTAGCGCCGCTCGTCGAAGTCCTCGAGCAGGTCGGTCAGCGGCGGGACGCCGCCGGGTGGATCCTCGTCGCCGGGCGGGTCCACCGGTCCGGGCTCGGCCTCCGGCTCGGCGAGGATCTGCCGTACGCGCGCTGCGTCCCGGCCCGCCACGGTGACCTCGCCGGCCGGGCCGAACCGGGCCGTCGTGCCGGTCACGGCGATCACCGCCAGCGGGCCGTCCGGACGGGCGGCCGGCGGCGGGCCGGGCAACACCGGGTCCCGCAGCGCCCACTGCAGGTCGTGGGAGAGCGCGACCACCACGTCGCCGACCCCGTCGGCCGTGGCCGATGCCCGCGATTCCCGCTCGTACGTGTCGAGCACGCCCCGGAGCCGGCCCGGCACGTCCCTGTCGCCGGCCTCGATCGTCGTCACCCGGTCGAGACCGGCGACGATCGTCGACCTGTCCGGCATCCGGTAAAGAAGGGTGCCACCCAGCACGTCGGCGAGCCGGGGCAGCAGCCGGTGGGCCCGGAGGTCCGGCGGAAACGGATCGAGGTCGTCCACGCTCATCGCCCACACCGTGAACCCGAACGTGTTCGGCCGGCGGCCGGGGCCGGCCAGCGCGGGTTCCCGCTCTCCGGCGCCCGGGGTGTGGTCCCCGACAGGGGCGAGCGGAACAGCCGCACGACGCGGTCCTCGCCACCGGGGACGCGGGTCTCGAACTCGACCACCTGGTCGACGCTCTCCGAGCGGGACGCGTGCCGGCGAGGTCGACGACGAGCGACCGGGCCCCCGACGTCGGAGAGCGGTTCTTCGGGCATGGTCGTCAACTTCCGCTACGGATGGCCAGAAAGTTTCGGATGATCTCCGCCCCTTGCGGTGTGGCCACCGACTCGGGGTGGAACTGCACGCCGAAGACCGGGAGAGTGTCGTGCTCGACCGTCATCACCGCGCCGTCGTCGATGGCGACGGCGGTCACAGAGAGCTCGTTCGGCACGGTCGCCTCCGCGACGTGCAGGCTGTGGTAACGCATCACGTCGGTTTCGTGGGGCAGACCGCTGAGTAGCCGGCCGCTCGCGGTCCGGCGCATCCGCGACACCGCGCCGTGCCGGACGGCCGGCAGCCGCTCGATCCCGCCGCCGAAGTACGTGCAGACAATCTGGTGACCCAGGCACACGCCCAGGATCGGGACCTTGGCTCGCACGGCTCGGTCCAGCACGGCGGTGCAGATCCCCACGTCCGTGGGGGTAGTGGGCGATCCCGGCCCCGGCGAGAGGATGACATGCGTGATGCCGGGCGGGATCTGCCCGGGCCCTGCCGAATTGCGCACCACCACCGGCTTGCCCTGTCGGCGGTGGACGAGGTGCACCAGGTTGTAGGTGAAGGAATCGAAGTTGTCGACGATCAGGACACTCACGCCGACCTCCGCACCGCCCGGCCATCGGTCTCGACCCGCGGATCGGGGCGGCACACGTGGACGACGGTCGCGATTGCTGGCTCGGGAAGACCGGCCCGCACCAGCGGGACGGGATCGGCCCCGGCCGGGCCGGCGATGGGCGGCCGGATCGGCTCACGGCCACTGATCACGCGATGGAGCATCTCTCGTCCCCCGTCGAAAAGGTTCACGAGCAGTGCGCACAACGAGGCGTCACGTCGGATGCCGGATGGAACGCCGGCATCGTCCGGGGATGACGCGAACAACTGCCGCCCGAGAAATGCTGCGCCGGTCGTGCGGCAGTCAATTGTGCGAACTTATTAGGGTACCGTCTGGGAAAAGTCGGCGCAGAAATGATGGATCGGATTGTTCGTCGGTAAGGTGGCGGCTGGGTGTCTGCCTGGCGCATTCTGGCCGCGTTAGCGGCGCTGTCAACGGATGCCTGGGTCGCCGGATTCCATGCCGAATGTTATGGTTCGGACACGAGTCAGGCTACACCCAGATCACATACGCGACAAGGGACCGCCTTCGATGGCTCCTTTCTTGACAACTGCATGGCCACGTGGTTCTATCCCCTCCGTACGAAGATTGCGGGGACTCGTCGCTGTGGCATGAGAGTGACAGGCCCTATGGTGCAACCTGGACTCGTGCGTCCGGAGCTACCGAGGGGGTTCAACTACTGCGGGGTTCACTGCACCGCTGCGGCAGTCGTAGCCGCGCCCTATCCCTAGTGACGAGCTGATCAGGCAAATCTCAGAGTAGTCATCCGCATGGCGACCAGGAGTGCAATGCCCCCACAGCGCCGACTCGACGCCCCCACCCCTTGGGGCAGGCGAGCCTTTGAATACGTGAAGTTCTTTGAGCTGAGGGAACATCACGCAACGTACAAGTTGCTGGATTGTGGCGCCGGACCGTCTTCGTTCGCGGCCGAGCAGACTGCCCTCGGTTGGGATGTCACCGCCGTCGACCCGACATATGCTCTGGATGAAACCGAGATCCGCGCCTCGGTGAGAGGCGGCGTCGAGTGGATGCGCGGCATCATGGTTGACGAGAAGGACCGGTTCTGCTGGGACTTCTACGGTGACGTGGACCGAGTGATGAAGCTCCGGCAGGAAGCGCTCGACCTGTTCCTGTCGGATTACGAAGAAGGGAAGCGGTGCGGGAGATACCGGGCCGGTGCGCTGCCGGTGCTGGATTTTGCACCCAGGACGTTCGATCTGGCGCTGTGCTCGCACTTGTTGTTCATTTACAGCGACTATCTCGACCTGGAATTCCATCTCCGTGCGCTCATCGAGCTCGGTCGTGTAGCGAAGGAGACCCGGGTCTTCCCGCTCATGAACATAGACGGTCAACGGTCGCCGTACGTCTCTGCCGTTCTCGACAGGCTCGGCGATGCAGGATTGGACGCATCCCTCGAACCTGTCGACTTCGAGTTCCAGAAGGGCGCGACCTCGATGCTGGTGGTTCGCGACAACAGGTCGCCGGACTGCTGAGGAGAGCGGATCCGCTCACCCGTGCGGCGGCGTCGTGGCGCGGCAACTCCAGTCGCGTCGATCCTCGGGGATTGCAGGTGTCGTGCAGTCAGCAGGGCAGGGCGCCGGGCCCTGGAAAGCGGTGGGAACGTCAGGGGGACTGTGTCTGTCGGAGGTAGTGCGATGATCGACGAGGAAGCCGCTCACCGGCCGCTTGACGCGATCTACGCCCTGGTCCGCCAACCTGGCACACCACCGGCCGAGGCCCTCGCGGCGATCATGGAGGGTTACGCCGACCGGCCAGCCCTCGGCGAGCGAGCGACCGAACTGGTCACCTCGGCCGGACGTACCGAACGACGGCTGACGTCGAATTTCGACATCACCAGCTACCACGAGTTGTGGACCCGGGTCCGGGCGGTGGCCGCCGACTGGCAGCACCACCAGGCCAGCCCGCTCGCCGCCGGCGACCGGGTCTGCACCCTGGGCTTCACCAGCAGCGACTATGCCACGCTCGAACTGGCCTGCATCCACCTGGGCGCGGTGTCGGTGCCGTTGCAGGTCAGCGCCGCGCTCAGCCAACTGCGGTCGATAGTGGCCGAGACCCGGCCGCGCATCCTCGCCTCCAGCGTCGAACGGCTGGCCAGCACCGTCGACCTGGCACTGAAGTACGGCGACTTCCTGCGGCGTCTGATCGTCTTCGACCACGACCCGGAAATCGACGACGAACGAGAGACCGTCGAGGCCGCGCAGGCGCGTCTGGCCGAGGCCGGCAGTCCGGTCGTTCTGGAACCACTGAGTACGGTGATCGAGCGCGGGAGGGAGCTGCCGAGCGCTCCGCCGTTCGTCCCCGCACCCGGTACCGACCCCCTGGCCCTGATCGTCTACACCTCCGGCAGCACCGGCTCGCCCAAGGGTGCCATGTACCCGCAGAGACTGCTTCCGCAGATGTGGACGCCCTTCGGGTTCGACCGCGCCGACCTGCCCGCGGTCGGCATCCACTACATGCCCATGAGCCATCTCGCGGGCCGCTGGGCTTTGACGTCCACGCTGGCCAGGGGCGGAATCGGCTACTTCACCGCCCGCAGCGACCTGTCCACGCTGCTGGACGACATCACCCTGACCCGCCCGACCGAACTGATCCTGGTCCCGCGCATCTGCGACATGCTGTTCGAGCGCTACCAGAGCGAACTCGATCGCAACCCCGACGAGACCGCCGTCAAGACCTCCCTGCGGGAGGACTTCCTCGGCGGCCGGATCGCCCAGGTCCTCGTCGGCACGGCACCGCTGTCGCCGGAGCTGCGGGCGTTCATGGAGTCGATGCTCGGCATGACGATCAGCGAGAGCTACGGCTCCACCGAGTCGGCCCGGATCCTGTTGAACGGCAGGGTGTGGCGTCCGCCGGTGCTCGACTACAGGCTGGCGGACGTGCCGCAGATGGGCTACCTCCGCACCGACTCCCCGTACCCGCGCGGCGAACTGCTGGTCAAGAGCGAGACGAACATCCCCGGCTACTACCGACAGCCCGAGGCGACCGCCGAGATGTTCGACCAGGACGGCTACTACCGTACCGGCGACATCATGGCCGAGATCGCCCCGGACCGGCTGATCTACCTCGACCGCCGAAACAACGTGCTCAAGCTGTCGCAGGGCGAGTTCGTCGCCCCGTCCCGGCTGGAAGCGCTCTTCGTCGTCAGTCCGCTGATCCAGCAGATCTTCGTCTACGGCAACAGTGAACGTGCGTACCTACTGGCGGTGGTCGTGCCGACCGAGGAGGCGCTGGCCGAGGCCGGCGGGGACACCACGGCGCTCAAACCGCTGCTGGCCGGATCGCTGCGACGGGTCGCCAGGGACGCCGAACTCAACCCCTACGAGATCCCGCGCGACTTCCTGGTGGAGACCACTGCGTTCAGCACCGGGAACGGGCTGCTGTCCGACATCGGCAAGCTGTTGCGCCCCCGCCTCAGGGAGCGCTACGGCCAGCGCCTGGAGCAGCTGTACGCCGACCAGGCCGACGGACAGCTGCAGCAGCTGCACGAACTTCGTCGCACCGGCGCCCAGCGGTCGGTACTGGACACCGTCAGGCGTGCCGCACAGGCGCTGCTCGGCACAACCGGCACCGAGGTGAGCCCGGACGCGCACTTCACCGACCTGGGCGGCGATTCGCTGTCCGCGTTGTCCTTCTCCACCCAGCTCAGGGAGATCTTCCACATCGAGCTCCCGGTCGGCGTGGTCATCAGCCCGGCCAACGACCTGGCAAAGCTGGCCGCTCACATCGAGTCCGCACTCTCCTCCGGGGCGGAGCGGCCCACGTTCGCCACTGTGCACGGGGCCGGCAGCGTTCAGGTTCGGGCCAGCGACCTCACCCTGGACAGGTTCATCGACATGCCGACGCTCGACGCAGCCAGGGCCCTGCCCCGCGCCACCGGCCCGGTCCGGACGGTGCTGCTGACCGGGTCGAACGGCTACCTGGGCCGGTTCCTGTGTCTGGAGTGGCTGGAGCGGCTGGCCCCGGTGGGCGGGAAACTGATCTGCGTCGTGCGGGGAGGGGATGCCGCGGCGGCCCGTCAGCGGCTGGAGGTCGCCTTCGACAGCGGCGACCACGAGCTGATCGGGCGTTTCCGCCAGCTGGCGGCGCAGACCCTGGAGGTGCTGGCCGGCGACGTCAGCGAGCCGAACCTGGGTCTGGACCCGCGGACCTGGCAGTCGCTCACCGAGACCGTCGATCGCGTCGTGCACCCGGCCGCCCATGTCAACCACGTGCTGCCCTACGGCCAGCTGTTCGGGGCGAACGTGGTCGGCACCGCCGAGGCGATCCGGCTGGCGATCACCGGTCGGATCAAGCCGGTCACGTACGTCTCGAGCGGAGCCGCGGCACCGCCGCCCGAGCGGTCGGGCCTCGACGAGGACATCGACATTCGCGTCCTCGTCCCCACCTACCCACTGGACGACGCGTACGCCAACGGCTATGGGGCGAGCAAGTGGGCCAGCGAAGTACTGCTGCGCGAGGCGTACGACGCATGCGGCCTGCCCGTGGCCACCTTCCGGTCGGACATGATCCTCGCGCACAGCCGGTTCTCCGGGCAGCTCAACGTGCCCGACCAGTTCACTCGTCTGCTGCTCAGCCTGGCCGCCACCGGGATCGCGCCGGGCTCGTTCTACCGGGGCGACCCGGCGCGGGCGCACTACGACGGCCTGCCCGCCGACTTCACCGCCGAGGCCATCACCACCCTGGGCGAACAGGCCACCGACGGATACCAGAGCTTCAACGTGATCAACCCGCACGACGACGGCATCTCCCTGGACACCTTCGTGAACTGGCTGATCGCCGCCGGCCACCCGATCGAGCGGATCCCTGACTACTCGGACTGGTTCGTCCGGTTCGAGGCCGCGATCCGTGTCCTGCCGGACAGGCAGCGGCAGCACTCGCTGCTACCCCTGCTACACGCCTTCCGGCAGCCCGAGCCGGCCCGCCCCGGTTCGGTCATCCCCGGCGAGCGGTTCCGTGCCGCCGTGCGTGCCGCCGGCATCGGGGCGGACGAGGACATCCCGTACGTGTCCGTGCAACTGATCGGCAAGTACCTGACCGACCTGCGGCAACTGGGGCTGCTCTGACTCGAACTGCACCACGCGGCGGTACGGGGCGAGCGACTTGGACAACTGCCGGACGCCGAGCTGCTCGACCAGTCTCTCCAACCGACGAGTCGAGACGCCGAGCAGATAGGAGGTTGCCACCACCGAGACGAGAGCTTGTTCGGCTCGCCAGCGGTGCGTCGGCAGCCAGTCCGGAGGTAGCTGCCCTGCCGCAGTTTCGGCACCGCCAGGTCGATCGTCCGGACACGGGTGTCCCACTCCCGCACCCGGTATCGGTTGCGGGAGTTGACCCGCTCGTCGCTGCGCTGCCCGTAGCCAGCGCCGCAGATCGCGTCGGCTTCGACGGACATCAACGCTTGCGCGAACGTTTTGATCATCGCCTGCAACACGTCCGGCGACGCGCCCTCGAGCTGCTCGCGCAGCAGGTCAACACGGTTCGCACTCGCAGATTGTCGGTCGTGTGGTGGCGGCTGCGCCGATCGTTGGACGACGGCTGTCAGAGTGGGTCGAGGCGGCGCTTGAGCAGGCAGAACTCGTTGCCTTCTGGATCCGCGAGGACGTGCCAGGACGCGTCCGCGGGCTGACCGATGTCGACGAGTTTGGCCCCGGCGGCCAGGAGCCGTTCGAGCTCGGCGTCCTGATCGCGGTCGGTGGGATTGACGTCGATGTGCAGCCGGGCATGCCCGTTCTTCGGCTCGTCGACGCGGATGAGGAAGATCGTCGGCTGCGGGCCGCCAAACCCTTCGCGCGGGCCTACCTCGATGTAGACCTCCTCTTCGCGATCGAGCTCTACGAAGTCCAGGACCTCGCACCAGAACCGCGCCAGCACCTCGGGGTCGCGGCACTTGAGTACGAGCTCACCGATACGACATGCCATTGACGAAACCTACTCTCAGCATGGGAACTGCCGGGGTGGCCGCACGCGGATCTCATGGGCTCCCTACAGCGAGAACAAGATCGCGATCGTAGCGGGCCAGGTGAGCGGGCTGGAATTGATTTGAGGCCCTCGCCTGGCCAGGTCGCCAGGCGGGGGCCGAGAAACACGCCGGACGCGTGCACAGTGGTTCCATGGTCCATGCGGCCCATTCCCCGGCTCCTTCCCTGGGAAGGGAGGTGTGCACAGCCTCCCCGGGCTCGGGGCGTACCCGCTGTACCCGACAGCCGGTTCAACAGAGGTAGCGGCTGCACGCTGGCAATCGCGGGCGACCCACCCCCGATCCGGCTGACGGTCGACCGTGCGTGCCCTACGACGCGTGCCACTTGGACGTGACGCTGACTCTGGCTTGCCGTCACCGGCCCGCCTGGTCCTGACAGCACTGGCGGCGCATCGCCCGGAGAAGCCTGCCATTGAGTAGCACCGGTGCACTGCCGGCTACAGGGTGCAGCGCCGGTAGCGTCGTGATCATGCAGTTCGCAGGCCGCCGGAGAGCAACCAGCAGCCTCCACTGTCAGCCGTCAATGCCAGACGTATCGGCAGGTCACGAGTCAAGTCATCCGCTTTGATCAGCCACGCCCCACCGTTGATCAATGCGACGCCGAGTGTTGAACGTTTACTCCTGCGGCGAGGGTGCCAGCCAGGCCAGGGGCTGTCCGCTGAGGGCGGCGTCGGCAAGGCGGTGGGCGCTGGCGGTCTTCAGAGCGGCTCGGGAGCTGTCGATCCAGCGCTGCACGTTGTCGATGCCCTGGTGGCGGTACTCGACGGCTTGGACGAGGCATTCCAGCTTGTCAGCGTCCCGAGCGACGACAGCTTCCAGTGTCTCGCCAGCTTCGTATTCGCCGACTGCGGCGGTGATGACGTCGGCGACGGCGGGGGGACAGGCGGCGACCTGGTCTGCGGTGACGGCGGTGTTGGGCACGGCGGTGAGATAGCGCCTGGCGATGTGTGGGATGTCGGTGATTCGGGTTTCCTGGGTGTCGTGCAGGACGCAGAGCATCGACACTCGGGCTGGGTCGGCGCCCTCCATGGCGGCGAGCATCATTCCGATGAGCGCGGTTCGGAAGGAGTGCTCGGCGATGGACTCGGGTTGCTTGACGCCGGCGAACCACCACCCGCTCCGGGCGGCGCGTTTGAGCACGCCAGCTTCGAAGATGAAGTTCATCGCTCCGGCGGCGTGGTGATCGTCGGTCATCTGCCCGTCCCTGTGCCGGTGAGTCCGTCCGCCCGCAGGCTGTAGACGATAGAGGTTAGTTCCTGCCGGGACTGCGCCGAGATCCGGTCACTGTCCAGGAGGGGAACACTGCGGTCGAGGAGCGCCCGAGTCGCGGCGGGGTTGTCGAGAGCGAGACCGCGTCGTGCGGCCAGCAGAGCCCAGACGTTGTGGATGTTGAGGTCGACGAAGGGATGCCCTGGTTCGAGGCGATGGACCAGGTGCCGAAGAAGGATCGAGCCATGCCAGTCAGCGAGCGCTTCGGGCATGAAGGAGTCGTCGCGGTGGCGGTACGGGATCTCGCCCACCCAGTAGGCCGAGTAGTTTAGGGCCGCTCGCTCGCAGGCGTCGTCGGGATGGGCGCGGGCGATAAAGTCTCGTAACGGTTCCGGGTCGCCCTGGTTGGCGAGGGACGTGACGACGGAGCGGGCGTCGGACCACAGCGGTGACCAGCTGCGAAAGGTGGTCGTGCGGCGTGCTCGGGCGGTGGTCTGGGTGAGCCAACCTGCTGCTGCCTTGGTGGGGTCCATGCCGGCAAGGAAGCAGGCTTGTCTGTGCAGAAGCACGTTTCGATGCCGTCCGGCTGCGGCGCGATCGGCGAGTACGTGAAGGTGAGCGAAGAACGCACGCTGCTCGTCGACGGGCAGGTTCGGCCCGGGCGCGACTGGACCTCGCCGGGGATGGGCGATGGGTAGCCCTCTGGCGAAGGTCGGTGTCTGCCCCAGGACGGCCCAGAGGATCAAGTCGGTCAGACGGTGGGTGAGTACGGACCAGCCCAGCGGCTGTTCGGCGATGTCGCAGCGGTCCACATGTTTGTTGAGGACGGTGGCGAGGATGAGATCCGCCTCGGCGGCGTCCTCAAGCGCTGCGAGCAGGAGTGTGTTCGCGCCGAGCCGTCCGAGCCGGCGTCGGACGGCGATCGCCTGCCCGAGCGGTACCGCGGTGAATGGCCGGCGTCCGGATTCCCAGCTCTGCACGGTCACCCGATCGACGTCTAGGTCGACGGCGAGCTGCTCCTGCGTGAGCGAGACGGACTCCCGGATCAGCTTGAACAGGTAGCCGGTCACCTCGCCGCGATGTAGTGCTGATCGTCCGCGACCCCTCATGCGTCATCCCTACGTTGACCCGTGGTCGACGTTCCGCCGTGGACCAATGCTGCGGCCGCGCATCCGGCCTGCTCACTCGTACTGCGGGTGAGTCCAACCGCCGTCGTCGTGATCGTAGCGTCGCAGTTACCGAACGTTCCAGATCCGGTCCCGTGGTTCGGGGTCGGCCATGGAGTGCCGCCCGGTGGAGGGAGCCAGTGATGCGGGACAGGACACCACCGTGGCGACGAGTGACCTACGACCAGTACCTGATTGCCGTCGCGATGACCCTGGCACGGCGACACCGTCCGGCATGGTCGTGGCTCACGCCGTACCCGTGCTGTCAGGCGGGATGGGCGACCAGCCGGCAGGCGAAGTCGCTGTCGGCGGCGATGCTCCGAGGCCACGCGTGACCGCGCACGGCCCGGTGCTGCCGATCTGGAGTTGCGGCGGCTGCGATGCGCCCTGGCCCTGCCGCACACGGCAGCGCGAGCTGCGCGCCGAGTTCGACGACGCTCCGATCCCCCTGGCTCTCTCTACCTCGGTGCTCAGCTGGTGCGAGCCTCCGCGGACCTGACCTGGGTGCCGGCGGGTGCGCTGCACAAACGCTTCCTCGGTTGGATCCGATGAGCATCCTGCGACCGGGTGACGAGAAGTTCCACTACAGCGACGGCTCCCACAAGTGGATTCCACCAGACCCCGACTACGACCAGGAGGTCTGGGATGAGCAGGTCCGCCAGCACAAGCAAGGGCACCTGAGAAACGTGTCCCCGAAGGTACGGATCCAGCGCCTCGTCTGATGCCAGCAGCCGCCAGAAGGTCGCCGGACGACTGTCGGCAAGTACGGCCTTCGGCACGTACGAGACGAGCGCCTGGGTGCCCGCTTCCGGCGAGCGGCGCAGCCGCGTCGATGGGATCATGCCCTGGATTCAGGGATGTTCATCGATCGAGGGGGCGGCGGTGCAGCGAGCAGACAGATCAGCGACCCGACGGCGTACACGACAGGTCGCCGCCGGGGTGGTCGGCGCGTTGGCCGTCCTGGTCGCCGTTCCGGTGCCCGCTCAGGCGGCTACGTGGTCCCCGATCCAGGTGGTGTCGGAAACCGGTTGGAGCGGGCAGGACCAGCCCTTCGTCGCTGTCGACCGGCAGGGCGACTCGCTGCTCGCCTGGGCCGGCTGTGACAGCAACGCGAGCGGCTGCTACGACCAGGTGAAGGCGCAGACCGCTTCGGTCGACGGCGTGCTGGGGCCGGTCCAGACGCTCTCGCCGCTCGGCGCGTCCGCGTCCTGGCCCAAGGTCGCGTCCGACGACGACGGCGACTCGGCGGTGGTGTGGACACAGGACGGCCTGGTGGCGGGCCGCCGGGTGTCCGCGACCGGTGAACTGGGTCCGCTTCGGATGATCGCGACGTGGAGCGCGATCAGCCCGGCCGTCGCTGTGGATCCGTCGGGTCTGGCGTTGGTCACCTGGACGGAGATCCGCGACGGCGCGTACACGACGAAGGCCCGTTATTTCGGTGCGGACAGCTCCCTCGGCCCGGAGCTGACCCTGGGCGTCGGTGGCGACCAGCCGGTGGTGGCCGTCGACCGCGCCGGCACCGCGCTGGTCGCCTGGGCGGAGAACTACGAGCGGGTCGTCGCGCGGCGGGTCCGCCCGGACGGGGTCTCCGCCCTGCGGGCCATCGCCGGGGCGGCCACCGACGTCAGGTACGCCAGCGTCTCGGTCGCCCTGGACCGGGACGGGGACGCGGTGATCAGCTACCGGTGGTCGAACGCTGGTGAGCCGCCTCGACTGCGCGTGCGGCACTACAGCCACACCGACACGTTGGGCAGCGTCATCAGCGTGTCGCCGGCCGCCCACGAGCTGAGCCTCTTCGACGAACTCGCCGGCGATCTCGACGGTGACGCGGTGTTGACCTGGGGCCGTTGGACCTCCGACGGCACACAGGTCTTCGCTCGCTCGATCTCCAGTGCCGGTGCCCTCGGCGCGGTCACCAGGCTCGGCGCCGGCGACTGGCCGAAGGTCGCGCTGGACGATGACGGCGACGGTCTCATCACCTGGCAGGCACCCAGCCCGGACTTCTCGACCAGCCGGGTGCACGCCAGGACGATCGGACCGGACGGCGCGTTCGCGGCGGCCGAGATCCTCGCCCCCGACGGGCGCTACGCGCAGCCGGCGGCCAGTCCGACGGGACGATTCTCGGTGATCTGGCAGAAGGGGTCCTACCAGTACGACATCCGGGCGCGTTTCGGTGGGCAAGCGGGCTGACCCGACACCTCCATAGGAACAGCACAAACGGAGAACGCCCTGGCAGGGAGCATCGGCTGCCAGGGCGTTTCGACGTTCTTCCGGCTCGAGGCGAGCGCTGGACCGATTATCCGATTGTCCCCGTTCCGGATCGTCGCTGGCACGAGTGAGGCCCCGACCGCAGGTGGCAGCAGGCTTTGCACGCGCGAGTGGCCCTGCCAGACCCGGCGGCGGGAGCTGCGAGCCGAGGACGACCCGGTCTCGGTGTCGCTGGCCCTCGACGGCACCGAAGTGCGGCACCGACGACTGCGGCTACGCGATGGGCTACGTGGCGGCGGTCGTGCCAGCGAACGCCGTTGTTTCGACACGCTCAACTGCGTCGACGGCTGGCAATGGCTGTCCTAACGAAAGTCCGAAGGCGATGGAACGCCCCCGCCGGCCGAGGTCAGCGGGGACGCACTCGTTCGCCGGAAGCTACTACTCGGCACCGATAAGGCTGGGCGAGTCGCCCTCTCCCGACACCTTCGCGCTCACCAGTGAGGTGAGCACCGACAGCACCGCGGCACCGGAGGCGATGCCCCCGGCCGCTGCCCAGTCCGCCTGCCACGCGTTGAACACGACGTCGGCGCCCCAGTAGAGCAGCAGACCCTGCGCGGCGCTCTTCACCGCCCGCTCGGCGGCGGCCTTCCAGAACTTGGTGGTGAACATTGTGGTACCTCCAGGGGTAGGTTCATCGGACCGTCCATACGTCAAGAATGCCTGGTCAGGAGCGGTTCGTGCTTGCCGCGCTCTCCGGAGTCGTCGGTCGCTGCGGCACAGGCAGTGACCGGAACGCGCCGCGCGAGGAGGCGGTCGCTCGTCGGGTTGGTGAAGAAGGCTGGCACGGTTGCCGGCAGACGGATGGCGACAGCCCGCAGTCTGCCGGCGTGCCCGAAGCGTCCAGGTTCAGGGCCAACCCGTTGATGCCTCCGGCGACAGTGGGTGACCATCCGGCGTTAGGCATTGGCAGGCGTTAGGGCTGGCAGGTGCGGACAATGTCAAGAGTGGCACCCGCCTTCGTTCTGCACCATCACCGGAAACCTCGGCCGCACTTTGACTTGCGCCTTGAGGAGGGTGGCGTGCTGCGCTCCTGGGCAGTGCCCCGTGGCCTGCCGGACAGTCCCGGCCAGAACCGTCTCGCGATCGCCGTGCCGGACCACGACCTCGAGCACCTCAGGTACGAGGATGCGGACAAGTCGATCGCCGACATCGGCACGTGGGAGGAGCACGACCGCACCGACCGGCGAATGCTGTTCACGTTGCACGGCCGTGCCGGTCCCCGGCGGTACGCGCTCATCCGCACCGGTGAAAGGTTGCTGCTCCGGTTGACCAGAGAGCAGCCCTCGGGTGGGCGCGGCTAGAGGTCTCCCGCGAGGTCCGTTCCGGTCCGCTGAGGCGCCTAGCCCGCTCTCGGGTTTCTCGCAGGGGTTGGACCTACCATCGCTGCCACCGATCCGCACCGATCGAGCGCTGTGGTTGACCGGAGACACGCGTCACCTCGGCCAACCTGAGCTGACGACTCTTGGCTCTCGGCCGACGACATGAACGCGTTGGCTCCGTCCACCGCGAAGGCCCTGGCCGGGACGCAGGTCCCCGCCAGGGCCTTTGCTGTCCCTCCCCAGGGCCACGAAGCGCGGTGGGGCCATCCATGGGCCATTGGTAACAATTCTTCTGAACGTCGACGGCGTTATCCGCGATCTCTGTCACCCCGCTCAGGGAGCGTTAGGCGGCAACCTGCCCTCTGCTTACCCCGGTGAAGTCCAGCCAGTAGTCCGTACCGTCGAGAACGTTCGTGGCAATCACTGTCCAGCTGTTTTGTGCCGCCCATTTGTAGCCGTTGCACGTGCCGGTGCGTCGGAAGCAAACTGCCACGTAGATGCCACGGTCGGTGGGCTTGATGTTGATGTCACTGCATGCCGTCGTCGTCCTCGCGTACCCGGTGACGGGCCAGTAGAAATAGTCGTTGTAGGCGTCGTAGCTCTTCGCGTTGCCGTAGCAGGACTGGATAACGATGCTACGGCCGTCGTTCGTCAGGCCTGGTGTGCCCTGCTCCTGAGCCGAGGTCGCGTCGTTGGGCGCACTGGCGTGTGCGGCACTGATTGGCGCGAACATGGCCAGGAATGTGATCGCTGCCGAAACTCCGGCGAAAATGCGCACCCTGTTTGGCATTCTGGTCCTCCCCGTCTCGACCTTGCCTCTGGTTTTGCGCGAGCCTGCACCGATGCTCAATAATTGATATCAGGCTTCATGTATTGATCGCTATCGCCACCCCTGTCGCAAGTGTGACAAGCTGGCTACAGCGGAATGGTGGAAATCGGTGATCGGAAGTCGGCGGGTGGACGTCCTGACCGGACGGCATGCGGCCGACTGTGCGGTCCTTGCCCCGGCGGCCGGTGTTCACATCCATCTCCCCGCCGTAGCCGATCCACAGTCCGGCGATCCATCGGCCGGTATTCGCGGCGGGACCCAAGGGGCGACCCGAATCGCTCCTGCCGACGATCCCTCCATGCCGAAAGGCGGCGAAACGTCGACATTGGCGCGTGGTGAACGACGGCTATCCCGGACGGCGCCGCTGCGCCGATCATTGCCCGGAGATCGATATGAGTCATTCTCACCTCCGGGTGGAACGCCCGGGCGCGGAGGGCGAGACGTCGGCACCGGCAGCCGGGCGTGACCGAACGGCCCGACTCCGCGTCCCCGGAGGATCGCCATGCTTCGTCCCGCTCTCCGTAACCGGCTCGCGGCGTTCACCGCCGCCGCCCTGACCACGAGCGTCCTGACGGTGACCCCGTCGTCACCGGCGCTGGCCGCCACCACCTTCGCCGCCAACGACTACTGCCTCGGCCAGTGCGCCGACATCCTGCCCCCGGGGCAGAACGGCAACGCCACGCTCGTCGCCATCCTGGCGCACCAGGCGCTCGGCACCCGCCCGGCGCACTCCAGCGACCAGCTCGACGAGTACGCGAACCTGGTCTACAACTACGCCGGGCTGACCGACGAGCAGATCGCCCACTTCTACAACGACGCCTCGTTCGGCGTCCCAGCGGCACAGGTCGAGAGCACCGTCTCGCCGCGCGCGGACGTCACCATCGTGCGGGACAAGGCCACCGGCGTCCCGCACGTCACCGGCACCACCCGCGCCGGCACCATGTTCGGCGCCGGTTACGCCGGGGCACAGGACCGGCTCTGGGTGATGGACCTGCTGCGCCACGCCGGTCGCGGCACGCTCACCTCGTTCGCCGGTGGCGCACCGGGCAACCGGGAGCTGGAGCAGAGCATCTGGGCAAATTCGCCCTACTCCGAGGCCGACCTGCAAGCCCAGGTGGACGCGCTGCGCCTCAAGGGCACCCGGGGTCAGCAGCTCTACACCGACGTGGTCGACTACATCGCCGGCATCAACGCCTACATCGACAAGTCGATCGCTGACGACAACTACCCGGGCGAGTACGTGCTCGCCGGCGCCGGCAAGCCGACGCACTTCACCATGACCGACCTGATCGCCACCGCCGGCGTCGTCGGCGGGCTCTTCGGCGGGGGCGGCGGCAGCGAGATCCAGTCCGCCCTGGTCCGGGTGGCCGCCCGGGCCAGGTACGGGGCCACCGAGGGCGACCGGGTGTGGACGGCGTTCCGGTCGCAGAACGATCCGGAGACCGTGCTCACACTGCACGACGGGCAGAGCTTCCCGTACGGGGCGACGCCGCCGGGCGCGACCAGCGCGGTGCTCCCCGACGCCAACTCGGTGGTCGCCGAACCCCTCGCGTACGACGCCAGTGGCGGGGCCGCCGCCCGCGCCGGTGCCAGCACCGCCACCCAGGGGCTGCTCGGTGGCCTGGCCAACCTGCGCGCGCACGGCATGTCCAACGCGGTGGTGGTCTCCGGGCGGCACACCACCACCGGCAACCCGGTGGCCGTGTTCGGCCCGCAGACCGGCTACTTCGCGCCGCAACTGCTGATGCTCCAGGAGTTGCAGGGGCCGGGCATCAGCGCGCGCGGTGCCGCGTTCGCCGGGCTCAACCTCTACGTGCTGCTCGGCCGGGGCCAGGACTACGCGTGGAGCGCGACCTCCGCCTCCCAGGACCTCACCGACACCTACGCGGTGCCGCTGTGCACCACAGACGGCAGCGCGCCGACGCTGCGCACCAACCGCTACCTCTACCACGGACAGTGCCTCGCCATGGAGGCGTTGGAGCAGCGCAACTCCTGGTCGCCGACGCTTGCCGACTCCACCCCCGCCGGCTCGTACACGCTGCGCGCGCTGCGCACCAGGTACGGACTGGTCGCCTACCGGGGGCTGGTGAACGGGCAGCCGACAGCGTTCACCAAGCTGCGCTCCACCTACCGGCACGAGGCCGACTCGGCGATCGGCTTCCAGGCGTACAACGACCCGTCGGCGATGGGCAGCGCGGCGGCGTTCCAGGCGTCCGCCGCCAGCGTCGGGTACGCGTTCAACTGGTTCTACGTCAACTCGACCGAGGCGGCGTACTACAACTCCGGCGCGAACCCGGTCCGGTCGTCCGGCACTGACCCGAACCTGCCGGCTAAGGCGGAACCGGCGTACGAGTGGGCCGGCTGGAACCCGGACACCAACGACGCCACCTACGCTCCGGCGTCGGGGCACCCGCAGTCGGTCAACCAGGACTACTACGTCAGCTGGAACAACAAGCAGGCCCGGGACTTCGGGGCGGCCGACGGCAACTTCAGCTTCGGCTCCGTACACCGGGGTCAGCTCCTCGACGGCCCGGTGCGCGCCGCGATCGCCCAGCGCAAGCTCGGCCGGGCCGACGTCGTCAAGATCATGGCGGACGCGGCGGTGACCGACCTGCGCGGCCAGCAGGTCCTCGGCGACCTGCTGCGGGTGCTGGACAGTACGCCGGTCACCGACCCGGCGCTGGCCGACGCGGTGGGCAAGCTGCGGGCCTGGCAGCAGTCCGGCGCCCGGCGGGTGGAGACCGCCCCCGGCTCCAAGGTCTACCAGCACGCCGACGCCATCCGGATCTTCGACGCGTGGTGGCCGCTGCTGGCCTCGGCGGAGTTCCGCCCCGGTCTCGGGCCGGACCTCTACGCCGCGCTGGTGGACGCGATCGAGGTCAACGAGACGCCGTCGGGCGGCCAGAACGGCCGGCGCGACGGCACCGCGAGCTGGGCCCCGCAGGGTCAGGCCCACAAGGGATCGTCGTTCCAGTACGGCTGGTGGGGCTACGTCGACAAGGACCTGCGCACCGTGCTCGGCGACCCGGTGGCCGGCGGCCTGGGCCGGACGTACTGCGGCAACGGCAACCTCGGCGCGTGCCGACAGTCCCTACTCGACACGCTCGGCCAGGCCGCCGCGCTGCCGGCCACCACTGTCTACCCGGGCGACAAGTCCTGCTCCGCCGGCGACCAGTGGTGCGCCGACTCGATCGCCCAGTCCGGGCTCGGCGGCATCACCCATCCGCTGATCGCCTGGCAGAACCGCCCCACCTACCAGCAGGTCGTCTCGTTCCCGGCGCGCCGGGGCGACGACGTCACCAACCTGGCCCAGGGCCGCCCGACCAGCGCGTCGAGCACCCAGTTCCTGACCAGTCACACCCCGGACAAGGCGGTCGACGGCAGCCTGAGCAGCCGGTGGGCCAGCAGCTACAACGACAACCAGTGGTTCCGGGTGGACCTCGGGGCGACCCGCACGGTGAGCCGGGCGGTGCTGCGCTGGGAGTCCGCGTACGGCACCTCGTACCGGATCGAGGTCTCCGCCGACGGCAGCTCCTGGACGCCGATCTTCACCACCACGACCGGCAACGGCGGCGTCGACAACGCCACCTTCGCCCCGGTCACGGCCCGCTACGTGCGGGTGTACGGGGTCAAGCGGGCCACCTCGTACGGGTTCTCGCTCTACGAATTCGAGCTGTACGGAAAGTGACCTCGCCCGGAGGGGTCGGCGGAAACACTCGTCGACCCCTCCGGGGCGTGCGCAGCGCCCGGGCCGTCAGGCGGGTCCGAAGCGCCAAGGACGCCACGTGCTCCGCCGCGGGCACGCCACCGTCGCCGCCAACTACTTGCGCCCGAACAGCGAAAAGAGAGATCATCACGCATGCTCGACCCCTCGCCCGAGGACGACGGGACTTCACCGACTGTTTCCTCGCCGGACTTCGTGGGCCGTGATCGGGAGCTGGCGGCGCTGCGGGGCGCCTTGGCCCGGCCACCGGCGATCGTGCTGGTGGAGGGCGAGGCGGGGATCGGGAAGAGCCGACTGCTGCGAGAGTGGTTGGCGGCGCCTGACCAGCGCACCGCCCTGGTGTCGGTGTGCCCACCGCTTCGCGAGTCGCTGACCCTGGGGCCGATCGTCGACGCGTTCCGTGGGATCGACCGCCCGGTGTCGCGACTGCGGCTCACCGAGCTCACGGGTGCGTTACGGCCCCTGTTCCCTGAATGGTCCTCGGACCTGCCGCCCGCACTGCCACAGTTGGACGACGCGAAGGCGGCACGGCATCGCCTGTTCCGCGCCCTGGACGAGCTGCTGCGGGCCCTGCGTGTCGACGTTCTCGTGCTCGAGGACGCTCACTGGGCCGACGAGGTGACCCTGGAGTTCCTGCTGTTCGTCACCTCCCGGCAACAGACCGGCGGGCCAAGCCTGGTGATCTCCTATCGGCCGGAGGAGGTGGACGACGGGTCGCTGTTGCTGCGGCTGACGTCCCGGTTGCCCGCCGGTGTGACCCAGCTGAGGATCGCCCTGGCGCCGATGCGACCCGACGACACGGCAGCACTGGTCTCCTCGATGCTGGACGGCAACCCGATATCGCAGGAGTTCACGACGTTCATGCACGAACGGACCGGCGGTGTTCCGCTGGCCCTGGAGGAGTCGGTTCGCCTCATGTGCGACCGTGCCGACCTGGTCTTCCGCGACGGGCAGTGGGTCCGGCTGAAGCTACGCGAGCTACGGGTGCCGCCAACGGTGCGGGACTCCACCCGGGAGCGGGTGGGCCGTCTGTCGCCGACGGCACAGCAGGTGCTGCGCGCCGCGGCCACGTTGGCCGAGCGGTCATCGGTGGCCACCATCGCGATGACCGCCGGCCTGTCGCCAGCCGCGTGCCGAAGCGCTGTCGCGGAGGCCGCCGCCGCCGGTGTCCTGGACGCGGACGACCGCGGCCAGTGGCGGTTCCGGCACGTGCTGGCCGCCACGGCTGTCTACGAAGCGATCCCGTTGACCGACCGCAGACACGTCCACCTGCTGGCCGGCCGGGCCCTGGAGCACATCCACCCGCCGCCGGTGGCCCGCCTTGCCCACCACTTCCGGGCGGCGGGCGAGACGCGGTCCTGGGCGCGGTACGCCGAGCACGGCGCCGAGCTGGCCATCGCCTCGGGTGACCACACCAAGGCGGTCGATCTACTCGTCGATCTGTTGTCGTGGGCCGTGCTGCCGCCGGTGGACCGGGCACGGGTCGCGCGCATCGCCGGAGTCGCCGCACTGGGCCGTCGTGAACCGGTCGACGAGGTCTACCACCGGGTGATCCGTACCCTCCGGTCGGTGCTGGAGACTCCCGGTCTCTCCGCCCGCCAGCAGGCCGAGATCCGCAACCCGCTGGGCCGGCTCCTGATCACCGGGGGCGAGGCGCAGGCCGCGCTCAGCGAGCTGGAGCAGGCGGTGGCCGCCTCGACCACGATCCGGTCGAGGCCGCCCGGGCGATGACCTACCTCGGCTGGGCCTACGCGGGGCCGTGGCCGGCGTCGACCCACCGGCGTTGGCTGGATCGCGCCGCTGAACTCACCGTCGAATTCGACTCCTCCGCGGAGCGGCTGAACCTGGCCGGCAACCGAGCCGCGGCGCTGCTCATGCTCGGCGAAGAGGAGGCCTGGGACGTCGTCGCCGGCCTGCCCGTCGACGGGGCGACCTCGGCGGAGCGTCTCGACGTGGCCCGCATCCACGCGAACGTCGGGACCGGCGCGCTGATCTGGGGCCGGTACGCCGACGCGGACAAACACCTCGCCGTGGCCATGCACCTCGCCGAAACCGAGCAGGCATCCCGGTTGCGGCACAACGTCCGACTCGAACAGGCCAACCTGTTGTGGCTCACCGGCCGGTGGGACGGTCTCGCGGAACAGAGCGCCGCCCTCGCCGACGCTGACCGGGACCGGCCGGCGCACTACCTCGGCAGCATCCGGCTCGCGGCCCGGCTGGCAGCCGCAGCCGGACGGCGGCGGGCCGCGGAGGAGCAGTTCCGCCTGGTCCTTGCGGAGTCCGCCCGTCTCGGCGCAGCCGACGACACCATGGAGGCCGCCGCCGCGCTCGCCAAACTCTGGCTGACGGACGGAAACAGCGGCCGGGCGCTACAGATCACCAACGAGCCGATGGACACCGTCCGGAGAAAGGGCATCTGGATCTGGGCGACGGACCTCGTCCCCGCCCGGATCGAGGCGCACCTCGCCGCCGGCGACCTGAAGGCCGCGACACGCCTGGGCGACCAGTTCGCCAGAGGACTGCGTGGCCGTACCGCGCCCGCGCCCCGCGCCGCGCTCGCCGGGTGTCGTGCCCTGCTGCTCGCCGCGGCTGGAGACCACGCCCGCGCGGCGACGGCACACGATCGGGCGGCGCGCGCCTGGAGCGCGCTGCCACGCCCCTACGACGCCGCGCTCGCCCGCGAGCGTCAAGCCGAGGCGCTCATCGCGCAGGGCCAGCTCGAACCCGGCCGGGCGCTGCTGGCCGCACAGTACGAGCAACTGTTCAGGCTCGGCGCCCGTGGCGACGCGGACCGTGTCGCACAGCGGCTTCGCGAACACGGCGTCGAGGTTCCGCGACTGTGGCGCGGCGGCCGACGGGGGTACGGCGACCAGCTCTCGCCTCGCGAGCTGGACGTGGTCCAACTGGTTGTCGCCGGGAAGACCAACCGGGAGATCAGCCGGATTCTGGCCAAGTCTCCGGCCACAGTGGATCAGCAGCTGCGCGCGGCGATGCGCAAGTTGAAGGTGACCTCCCGGACCGCGCTCGCGGTCAAGGCGGTGGAGGCCGGGGTGTTCGCGGAAGAGGACTCCCTCGATGACCCGTCGTGAAAATTGACGTATCCGCTGGATAGCTAAGGCCGCTCAACCCGCCGAGCATGGCTGCATGATCCATAGCCGTAGGGCGATGCATGCCTGAGCGACCTGTCGCGCGTGACGACGCCGCCATCGAGCACCAGCCACCCTCCGAGCCGCTCCGCGAGCCGCGCGTCAGCGCCCCCGACGCCCCGGAGGCCGACGGTGCCGACGACCACCCGAACCACGACCCCTATCAACCCCTGTAGGGCAAGGACCCAGATGAGACTCAAAACCCTCGCGGCCTCGCTGGCCGCTGTGGTCGGCCTGAGCATGCTTCAGCCATCGCCGGCGTCCGCCGCTGAGCCGGATCCCGGCACGGCCGCCAAGAAGATCACGTCGAGCCTGAAGGATCGCTTCCGCGCCCAGCCGGCTTCCGACTTCTGGATCTCGTTCGAGACCAGCGCCGACCTCGGGCCGGCGAAGAAGATCGCCGATTGGACCGCTCGTGGTCAGTTCGTCTACGACGCGCTGACCGCGGCGGCGAAGGACTCCCTGGCCTCCGTCTCCGCCGAACTCGACAGGGCAGGCGTCAAGTACACCTCGTACCCGATCGCCAACGCCGTGCTCGTCAAGGGCGGCACCGAAAAGCTCGCCCTCGACGTGGCGTCGCGGGCGCAGGTCGCCGAGCTCCACGCGACGCCGCAGGTCGCGCTGGTCGAGCCGGTGGACCAGAAGGTCCCGACCGACCGGGCCACCCGCTCCGCCGCCCCGAAGGCCACCGCCGAGGCGGGCACCGTCGCGTGGGGTCTGGACGCCATCCACGCCCCCGAGGCGTGGGCCATGGGCGCCACCGGCGCGGGCATCACCGTGTCCAACCTCGACTCGGGCGTCCAGTTCGACCACCCGGCCCTGACGCACCAGTACCGCGGCACGAAGCCCGACGGCACCATCGACCACAACTACAACTGGATGGCCACCCGGGGCGCGTGCACGGGCGCACCGTGCGACGACAACGGACACGGCACGCACACCATGGGCACCATGGTCGGCGACGACGGCACCAACCACGTCGGCGTCGCCCCGGACGCCCAGTGGATCGCGACGAACGGCTGCTGCGACAGCAACGGCGTCGAGTCACTGCTGCGGTCCGGGTGGTGGCTGCTCGCCCCGACCGACGTCCAGGGCAACAACCCCGACCCGTCCAAGCGCCCCCACGTCGTCAACAACTCGTGGGGCCAGACCGTCGAGCACAACTTCGACGACTTCTTCCGGGCCATCGACGAGGCCTGGAGCGCGGCGGGCATCTTCAGCGTCTGGTCGTCGGGCAACACCACGCCGTACGCGGCCTGCGACACCGTCTCCTCGCCCGGCTCCGCCGAGAGTGCCTACTCCGTCGGCGCCTACGCGTCGGACGGCACGCTCGCGTTGTTCTCCCGCAAGGGTGAGGGTGAGGGCGGCCGGATCAAGCCCGAGATCTCCGCGCCGGGCGACGCCGTCCTCTCCTCCTACCCGGGTAACAGCTACGTCGAGATGTCCGGCACCTCGATGGCGTCACCCCACGTCGCCGGTGCCGTCGCGGCGCTGTGGAGCTACGACCCCACCCTCATCGGCCAGGTCGAGGAGACCCGCCGGCTGCTCGGCGAGTCGGCGGTCGACGTCGACGACACCGAGTGCGGCGGCACCGCCGAGATCAACAACAAGTACGGCGAGGGCCGGCTCGACCTCGTTCGCCTGCTCGAACTCGCGCCCCGCAAGGGTGGCACCCTCACCGGTGTCGTCACCGCCGACGGCGCTCCGGTCTCCGCCGCCGAGGTGACGATCAGCGGGCCGTTCAGTCGGTCGATCGGAACCGACAAGGACGGCCGGTTCACGACGAACCTCCCGGTCGGCGACTACCAGCTCAGCACGAAGGTCTTCGGCTACCTGACCGCGACCGCCAACGTCTCGGTGTCGCTCGGCCAGGAGACCTCCGTCAAGCTGCCGCTCACGGCCGCCGCGAGGCATGACATCAGCGGCAGGGTGGTGGACGACAAGAAGCGGCCCGTCCCGAACGCCGACGTCTCCGTTGCGGACACGCCGCTGAAGCCGGTGCGCACGGATGCCAACGGCGCGTTCACCATCACCGCTGTTCCCGAGGGCGGGTACCAGCTGAGGGTCAAGCCCAACGCCTGCTTCTCGCCGACGACCGTCCCGCTGACCGTCGGCGGGCAGAACGAGTCGGCCGAGATCCCGGTCGGGCTCGTCGTCGACAAGGGCGGTTACAGCTGCGCCGTCGCCGACGGCGATTACCTGCGCGGCACCGACCCGGTGGCGTTCACCAGCGGCGTGTGGGCGACGGTGAAGCTGCCGTTCCCGATCGCGCTCTACAACGGCAGCCACGACACCCTCGGCGTCAGCCTGCGCGGGGTGATCTCCCCGGACACCGGCACCGGACCCGGCGCCGGCGGTGCGGGCGTCTTCCCGTTCTACGCCCAAACCCCTGTCGAGTTCGCCCCCGGCGGGGGAGTCTTCACGGCAGCCACCACTGTCAACGGCGAGGACGCGTTCGTCGTCGAGTTCCGCGACGCCAAGCTCTGGGCCTATCCGGACCGGACGGAGTACACGGAGCCGGTCAGCTACTCGGCCACCCTCACCCGGTCCGGCACCGTGATCTTCGGGTACGGCGACGGCATCGGCACGGACGACCCGGTGACCGCCGGCGCGCACGCCATCACCGGCATCCAGGGCTGGGCCGGCGTCGACGGCATCCGGTTCTCCGACAGCGCCCCGGTGCTGCGAGACGGGATGATCGTCACCTACGACATGCCTGACTTCGGGTACCTCGACGCGACAGTCGTCGATGAGAACGACGGGCTGCCGGTGGCCGGGGCCAAGGTCTCGTTCACGAACAAGTCCGGGCTGGTCGAGGCCGTCACGACCAACGGGACGGGCGTGGTGCATCGCCAGCTCCCGGTCGGCGACTACACCATGACTGTCGACGCGCCGAACTACCGCACCGCGGCGTACCCCTTCGCGCTCGACAAGCTCTACGCGAGCGCCAAGATCGACGCGCGGCTGACCACTGGTGTCGCCGGCCTGAAGGCCGACGGCCTCGACGCCGTGTTGGGCACCGACCAGAACGGTGTGGGCTCGCTGACGCTCACCAACAACGGATCCGCGCCACTCACCTACAACCTGGGTGAGGCCGCGCGCCACCCCGAGCTGGACGCCGCCGGCGCCACCGGGCGGACCGGCAGGGGCGCGGCCAGCACGATCGACCTCACCGCGTGGAAGGCCGGTGCGAGCGGCATGAAGCCGTCGACCGTCGACGGCAAGGCGGCAACCGCGCCCGCCGCGGAGGCACAGGCGGCCGGCAGGGTTGGCGCGACCTCCGGCGGTGACGTCCTCACCCGGATCGCCATCCCGGGCACGATCGCGGAGAAGGAACCCTCCGGCATCGGGTACGACGGCGACGTCTGGGTCCACGACTACAACAAGCGGACCAACACCGCCTACACGGTGACGGGCAAGCCGACCGGGAAGGTCTTCGACGCGTCGTGGAACCCCGGGTACCGGGCGTTCGACATGGCGCTCGACACCAGGACCGGTGACATGTGCCAGATGGAGGACAGCCCGGCCAGCTTCATCCACTGCTTCAACCGGCAGACCGGGAAGGAGACCCGGCAGATCAAGGGTGACTGGTCCACGCTGCAACTGACCGGACTCGCCTACAACCCGACCCAGGATGTGTTCTACGTCGGCGGCCGGGCGAACGGCATGATCGGCACCGTCGCCGGGACGTCGCACGACAACGCGGGTGCGTTGCTGTCCTTCTGCGCGCCACCGCTGCCCGAGGTGATGGGGCTGGCCTACAACCAGGCGTCCGACACCATCTGGTACACCGACCTCACCTCGAACCGGCCCACCCGCCTGCTCCAGGTCGACCCTGACGACTGCTCGCTGGTGAACGCGTGGTGGTTCCCCGGCCAGAAGGCCGGCCAGGGCGGCGGCCTCGAGACCGACTCGACCGGCGCGCTGTGGGCGGCGGACCAGGTCGCCGACGACGTCGTGCTTGTCGACGTCGAGGACGACCTGCTCGCCGACCTGCCCTGGCTGTCGCTCTCCTCGACCGGCGGCACCCTCGCCCCGGGTCAGTCGACGACCGTCAAGGTCTCGATCTCCACGAAGGGCAGCAAGCCGGGCGTCCTCGGCGCGAACATCGTGCTGCGGTCCGACTCCGGACGCCAGTCCAAGACCTACGTCCCGGTGACCCTCACGACCACGAAGTACCAGGTCGGCGTCAACGCCGGCGGCCCGTCGTTCACCGACGGCTCCGGCTACACCTGGTCCGCCGACCAGGCCGCCGGCAAGACGGCGTGGGGTTACCAGGGGGAGACGAAGATCACCTCCACGAAGGCCGGGATCGACGGCACGACTGAGGACGCCCTGTTCCAGTCCCAGCGCACCACGGCGGAGAAATCGCTGTTCTACCGCTTTCCCGACGCGCCCAAGGGCAGCTACGCGATCGACTTCGGGTTCGCCGAGATTGAGAAGGTGGCCAGGGGTAAGCGGGTGTTCGACGTCCTCGTGGACGGGTCGCTGACGGAGTACGCGTACGACCCGGCCGCGGCCGTGGGGCCGAACGCCGCCGACTGGCGCACCGCCGTCGTGCAGCACGAGGGCGGTCCGCTGACCGTGGAGCTGCGCGGCTCGAAGGGCCTGAAGGCCCCGACCATTGCCGCGCTGCGGGTGACGCTCGACCCGCGCGCGGACGCGGCGGAGCCGGATCCCCAGCCCGAGCAGCCGGAGCCGGGCACCGTACCGGTGGCCCCCGCCGGCCGCTCGTACTCGATGACTGTGACCGACGGGCTCTACCGCCAGGGCGCGGAGGAGTCCGGGTGGCACGGCGATGACGTCTGCGGCGTGCTGTGGTTCGACTCCAGCTTCGTGTTCCCGTTCTACGACACGACCTGGGATGGGGTGTGCGTGACGACGAACGGCACGCTGGCCTTCGACCGCGCCAGCACGCTGGGGAACAACACGGCACTGCCGTCGCCCGGTCCGATCGACGCGATCTATCCGCTCTGGGACGACCTCATCGTCGACGACGAGGCCGGCATCTACTTCGGCAAAACCGAGGTGGACGGGCTGGCCGCTGAGGTCATCGAATGGCGCAACGCCACCTTCTACGACGACCGGACGGCCCGGGTGAGCTTCTCGGTCACCCTGATCGCGGACGGACGGATCCAGATCGGGTACGGCGACGGCGTCGGCGGCGACAACCCCCTCACCCGAGGGTCGTCGGCGACGGTCGGCGTGGAGAGCCTGACGCGCAACCCCGCGAGCCAGCACTCCTTCAACCAGCCGATCCTGAAGGCTGGCCTGGGGCTGGAGTACACCCTTCCGGCTGCGGGCACGATCGAGGGCACGGTCACCGACGCGAACGACCGCAAGCCGATCGAGGGCGCGATCGTCACGCTCAAGGGGCCGGCCGGTGAGCGGGTCATCACGACCGACGCGAAGGGCCGGTGGAAGGCCCAGGCGCTGGTCGGCGGGAACACCGTGCAGGTCGACGCGCCGAACTACGTCACCGCCAGCCACCCCGTGACCATCGTCAGGAAGGATCAGGCCGAGACGGTCGACACGGCGTTGACCACGGGCGTCGCCACCGTCACCGGAGCTGACCTCGACTGGCTCCTCGACAAGGGCCAGAAGGCGACAGCCGACGTGACAGTCACCAACACCGGCTCCGCCCCGCTGGAGGTGCGGATCAGCGAGCAGAAACGCACCAGCGACGGCGGGCACGAGGCCGCCGACCTTCCGTGGCTGACCCTCACCGGCGCGGCGGCGACCGGCACGGTGACGCTCGCGGCCGGCACGTCCACCACGGTCACGGCGACGGCCGACAACGCCGGCGTCGAGCCCGGCGTGCTCGTCGGCGACGTCCTTGTGGCGTCGAACGCCGGCAAGGGCGAAGCCCAGCTCAAGTCGGTCCGCCTGGCGACCTCGGCGTACTGGAAGGGGGTCGACGTGGGCGGGTCCGGGCACGTCGGTGTCGACGGCTTCGTCTGGTCGCCCGACCAGCAGCTCGGCTCGCTGCCGTGGGGTCACGTCGGCGGCAGGGCGCGGGCCACCACTGCCGACATCGCCGGCACCGCTGACGACGCGCTGTTCCGCACCCAGCGGACCGGCGAGACGTTCAGCTACGTGTTCAGGAACGCGCCCGCCGGGAAATACCGGATCGCCCTCGACTTCGCGGAGATCGAGAAGGTCAAGGCCGGCAAGCGTGCCTTCGATGTCCTGGCCGACGGCAAGGTCGTGCTCTACGACCATGACGTGCAGGCGAAGGTGGGTGCGCTGACCGCGGACATCAACACGGCCACCGTCGAGCACGCCGGTGGCGATCTGACGATCGAGCTTCGCCGCGAAAAGGGCGAGAGCGACCCGATCCTCAACGCCCTCAAGGTTCAGCAGGACCCGCGCCTGTGAGCTAGCCGGACCTGTCCGCCAACAGTGGTCAGAGCCTCCTCGGTGCGAATCGCCGGGGAGGCTCTGACCGCGACTACAGAGTGTGCGGCCGGAGTGCGTCAGGCTCGCCACTGAGGTGCCGCGGCTGCGCAGCGGGCTGGAGGCGGCCCGGGACGCCTCGGTGCTGCCCGAGCGCGTGGACCCGGCAGCCGTGGCCGCCCTGCACGACCTGGTGGTGCGCACCCGACTGGGTGAGCTCCCCAGCCACGAGCACGTCGCCCTTCTCGGCTGAGACCGGGGAAGCGGGTTGGGAGCAACCGGCTGCGCCGAACGGCGTTGACCAGCGCCGCCACCGACGAGACGACCGATGGACGGTCTGCTCGACCAGGCTGACCGCCGTCTTCGGGTCACGCGGGTCGGTGCGCGTCGGTGGTCGACAGATGTCGGGGCCCGCCGGTGGCGCGAGGTGGTGCTGCGCGTGGTGGAGCACAGGGCTGGGTCTCGCCTGTCCGGATATGAGTGCTTCCTGGCCGGACGAAGGCGGCGCCGCACGCCGATCGGTGGGCAGCATGAAAGCCGGCCATACGGTCCACAGCCAACGCGCTTCCCGGAGAGTAAGAGGTCATGTCAGAGGTCATCGCGGGGTTGGAAATTCCCGAGACAGCGGCGGTCGCCGAGGCGACCAGGGTCATCCAGAAGATGACCGCCCCGCCGGTTACCACCACTTTCGGCGGGCCGCGTTCGCTCGCCACCGCCGCCTGCCCGGCAAGACGATCATTCAGGTCGCGGACGAACAAGGAGCGCAGCAGTCGTGATCAGTGTGCGAATCGCCAGCGGAGTGCTGATCGTCGGCGCGGCGGCCGCGGTCGCCGGGTGCGCCCCCGTGACGGAGCATCCAGCCACCCCAGCCACCACCCCAGCCACCCCGGCCACCGCCGCCGTGGCTTCGGAGCACCCCGCCGAGACCCTGACACCCCTGATGCGGCAGGCGCTCCCGAACGTCCCAGGCAAGACCTTCACCTCGGCGACAGTGAGCCTCCCGTCGGCGCCCGAGCAGTGCCCCACCGACACGGCAACGCGTTCGTCTACGCCTACGTGCTCGAAGGTGCTGTACGCAGCCAGCTCGAAGGCGAGCCGATGCGCACGTACCACCAAGGCGAGAACTGGACCGAGCAGCCGGGAGCCCATCACGTGGCCACGGAGAACGCCAGCAACACAGAACCAGCGAAGCTTCTCGTCGTCTTCGTCGCCAACAACGGGGATCAGCTCAAGACCGACGACCCGCATCACTAGGCCCGTCTCCGCAGCTTGATCGAGCCTCGCGAGGCGACGGTGCCTTGCCGGGCGGCGCGTCCTGGGGTCATCGGAGCGGTCTGTTGGTTGACGGTTCGGTGACCCCTGACGAGCGCGACGTTGTGCGGCATCGACTCGGTCCGAACGGGCCTGCCGGGTAACGAGACTTCGTCTACCGTAGCGGGTGCGAACGGACGGTGTCCGTCACCGGCGGACCGGCTGCCGAGCCACCCGCTGGCCGGTCCTGGTGTTCGGCAAGCCCCCGGCTGCCAGCGGATACGCCGAGCACGACTACGCCCCGGAGAGGCAGTGGAGTGAAGAGAATATCGAGCGTCGCGTCCCTGCTCGCACTCTCGGTCGGAGTCGCTGTTGCCTCCACAGCGCCTGCCTACGCCGCTACCGACAGGAGCGGGGCGGAACGGCTGAACATTCCGAACAGCAGTGTCTGCAAGGCGGGTCGTACGGTCCTGGAAGGCATGGTGGCAGGGCCGGGCGGTCAGCTCTACATCATCTTCTCAAAGGGCAGCGCCGGCGACCCGGTCCTGTCCAGGTGGGTGCGCGACGGCTCAGCCTGGGACGGCGCCAGCTGGACCTGCGCAGGAGCGCCCATCTCGATGCCCGAACTGGGTCACGGTAACGACCTCGCCTACCACCCGAACTACCTGGGCTCGGGCCCGGCTCTGATCGCCACCCAGGGAAGTCAGTCAGCGTTTCCGAGCGACGACGTGACGATCGTTCACCTGAGTGCCAACGGATCCGTTGGCGCAAGGGAGGTTGTCCGCCTGCCGGTGGGCAACATCAGTGGCCTCTGCTACAGCGCGACGGCGGCCGGTGGAGCCGGAAAATATGCTGCCCGACGATTGGGATCGCTGTGGACTCATCCCGGTGCCGGTTCGCTGACAAGCGGATGGACTCTGGTGAAGAGCACCCTCACGAGCCACGACAATCGCTCCGACCAAGGCATCGACTGCTCTGAGAATTATGTCTGGAACACCAAGTCGATCAACGACTCGACACCCGACACCGGGTGGAACTGGGTGTACCAGTACAACTGGTCTGGAGGAGATGTGGAGAGCGACATCGGAATTCCGGCAAACAACCTGACCGACGAGGTCGAAGACATCACCCACATCGGGAGCGAGTTCTTCATCGCTATCAACCGAAACGGTGGAAGCGCCGACTCCGTCAAGGTCCTTACCGAGTAGCACTCGACGGTCGGTGAACCTGATCGTCGTGACGGACGGTCAGGACACCAGCCAGATCCGGGCCAGCGAGGTCGTTGCGGCGGTGCGGCCCTGCGGACGGCGCTGAGTCTCTGTTGAGAGTGACGGTTCCGGTGCGGTCAGACCGGCCGGCAGGGCCGTCGCGGAGCGCCTAGCCTCGAGACAGATAGTCGCAGACCGCAATCACCGGGAGCCTATGTGTCGGGCCGCTTTGTGTACTGGATGAACGTCTCCCTCGATCTCAAGATCGAGCACGCTGTGGGCGAGGAGGGCGGCGGAAGCTGGCTGCGCATCGGCGAGCCGCTGCATCGGGAGTTCAACGCTCGGGCCCGGGCGCTGACGTCGATGGTCCAGGGCCGCACGATCTACGAGACGATGGAGGCGTTCTGGCCGGCCGCGCGGAACGACGAGAAGCTACCTGACTACCTGCGTGAGTATGGCGAGATCTGGGCGTCGAAGCCAAAGCTGCTCGTGTCCCGCACCCGCACCGCCGCCGGGTACAACACCCGGACCATCGGCTCGGACGGCGACGCCGTCGAACTGCTCGCCAGGTACCGAGCGGACCAGGACGGCGACATGGGTGTCGGCGGCGCGACGCTCGCCACCCAGCTGCTCCGCGCAGGGCTACTGGACGAGCTCCTGCTCTTCACGCACCCCGTCATCCTCGGCACGGGCCGGCCGCTGTTCGACGAACACGATCGGTCGGTGGAGCTGGACCTGCTCGAACAGAGGTCCTTCGCCCAGGGCGTCTCCCTGCACCGATACGCCGTCCGCCTGCCCTGACGCCCGCTACGCCTGGCCGACCTGCTCCGCGCCGGCTACACACGGTCCGTGACGATGGACATCTAACACCGGTACGACCGGGACGCCGAGCAGTATCTGGCCGTCTCTGGTTTGGTCGCACTGAGCCGACGTTCGCTGTCGACCAGGCCTTCACCAACTCATCGGCACCTACGCTGGCCCGCCCCCAGCGGTTGCAGCTTGACCACCAGGGAACGACCTGTACCTCTTCCCGGACTCCGGGAGCTGATGACCGGCCCCTTCGCGGTAATGAATTCGGATGGCCCCAGCGCGTAGCGCCGGGGCCATCTTCCGTTCGGGTGGAGGGCACCAGGTCGACCCGTCCGCGACAGCGTCCGCAGCATAGGAGAGGTGACTCTCCGGAGGTGGCCGCACACGCGCTGAAAGCGCCGCGCCGGTCCGGCAGGGGCGGCCGAAATTCGCGCCGAAAACCCGTAACCAAATTGGCCTACCGATCCGTCTGGTACGTGACGGATCGCCAGGGCTGGCGGTCGGCCGAGGGGAGGTACGGGACATGGGCGACGTGCGTGGGCGTTTCACTGACGACCTGGCCCGACACCCCCTGCCCCACCGCTGGGTGACCTGGTCCAGCAGTCAGTGGTGCAGGGCCGCCGACTGCGCCGCCAGCGCCGCCTGGCGCAGTTCGGCGCCGGCGGGTCGGCGTTGGCGATGCTGCTCGTGATCGGCCTGGCCGCCGGCCCGCTCGACCTCGGTGCGAATGACGCCGGTCAGCCTCCCGGCGGACCGAACGTCGGTTCGCCGGGTGGGCTGGTCGACACGGCGGAGGTGCGGCGGCTCTCGGTGGTGTCGGGTCGCCGCTCGACGACCCTCGCGCCTGTGCTGCGGCGACGAGCGTGCCAGCACGCATCGTCGCCCGAGGCGCGACCTGTGCTGGCAAATATCTGCGTTGGGGAGGTTTCCGTGTCCGTATCGAGCAGCCGGACGTGCCGAGGTCCGAGTCGCGGCAGAGGCCGAGGCTCGGTCGCTGTCGTGCCGGTGGTCCTGTCGGCGTTGATGCTGGTGAACGCTGGGTGTCATCGGTCGGCGCCCGGCGTCGACCCCGACGAGCGACGCACCGCGAACGCGGAGCAGGGCGGGGCGAGCTTGCTGCTGGGGGCGGGCGATCTGGGTTCGGACTGGCGCGCGGACGACGCTCGGACCGGTCCGGCGCCCTGGCCGTGGGAGCAGGACAGCTGCCCCAACTATCGGAGCAGCGACTACCCGGCGAAGTCGCATCGGCGGGCTGCCGTACAGCGCTACTACCGACCGTCCGACGGGTCGTCGCCGGCCCACCACGTCGTCGAGACGTACGAACCGGGATGGGCAGAGCGGAATGTCGAAGACGTCCGTCAGGTCCTACTGCGGTGCGCGAGCTACCTGGTCAAGGGATCGCAGGTCTCCTTCGACGTCGTCGATCCGCATTATCTGGAGGGCGTCGGCATGCTCATTCGAGGCCGCATCGAGCATGCCGACATCCCGACCACCGTCACGTACTTCGTCGTGCTGAAGCGAGGCGAGACGGTCTCGACGATCAGCCTGCCCGACTCGGGCAGCCAGGCCGCGGTGGACTCGATCGCGGCGAAGGCGGTGGCCCGTCTTGGCTGAGCGTGGAGGTCGGCAACTGTCCCGCCGCTGGGTCATCTCCGCGGCCACCATGTCTCTCGCCGGCGTCGCGACGGCGGCCTTCGGCGCCACCCGCGGTCGCGACGGAGTCGGCCCGTCGCACGGTCCTTCCCCCGCCAACCCGATCCCCACGACGCCGGCCGTCGACCGGGTCGACCAGGCGAGAACACGCATCAAGGCCTACGTGCAGCGGTACGACGGCCATCTGGCGGTCGCGGCACTGGATCGGCAGGGAACGGCTGCGGTGACGGTCGGTGCCAAACGCTTCGAGACGGCCAGCATCGTCAAGGTCAACATCCTGGCGGCCCTTCTGCTGCGCCAGGAACCGCCGGGCAAGGCGTTGAGTGCCAACACCAGACAGTTGGCCGAAGCCATGATCGTGTCCAGTGACAACGACGCGGCGGTGGCCCTGTGGCAGCGGATCGAGGGGTCGCGCGGCCTCACCGCCGCGAACCGCACACTCGGTCTGCGGGAGACCAAGCCCAACTCGCACTGGGGGCTCACCACGACCACCGCCGCCGACCAGCTCCGACTGCTGACCGCGTTGACATCACCGACGGGCCCGCTGACCCCGGCGGACCGTACCTTCATCATGGGCCTCATGAAGAAGGTGATCCCCGAGCAACGATGGGGCGTCACCGCCGCGCGTGAGCCGGGCAATCGTTCCGTCTACGTCAAGAACGGCTGGGACACCGCCGACGTCGACGACGGTCGCTGGATCGTCAACAGCATCGGACGGGTCGTCGAGGCCCGTCACGACTGGCTGATCGCCGTGCTCTCCGACCATCACGCGAGCCAGGCAGCGGGCGTCCGCGTCGTCGAGAAGGCCGCCACGTACGTGCTCAAGGAGCTGCGCGCCGCCACCGCGGACGGCGGTCCGTCGCAGGGCTAGACCCCGCCCTACCCCCATCGGCCGATTCCGCCACTGCCCGGCCGAGCGCATCCGCTGTGGTGACGCTCGCTGCGGTGGCATCGAATGAGTACGATGGCGGATGCGTGAATCGATGGGAGCCGCAACTTCTTCCGATTCGCCTGGGAAACGGAGGCCGTGCGTGCCACGACCTCCAACTGCTGGTCTGGCTGTTGCCGGGCTGGCCGGGGGCGGCCCTCGAATTTCGGTCGTTGCCGCAGCGGGGCCGACCGAGCTTCTGGGTCGCCCACACCCTCCCAGGTGATTGGAAGGTGGTTCGATGATCGATCCACGTGGCACAACCGAACGGCCTGAGCAGAGTCACCTCCCGTTGCGGTGGGTTGTGATTCTGGCGGTCAGCACCGGCGTGGGACTTCTGATCGGTTATGCGGCTGGTCCCGCCGCGGGTGTGACGGTGGGCGTCGCGACGACCGGTCTGCTTCACCGCGTCGTTCGTTAGCCCCGTCGAGATTGCTCAGGCACGGAGAGGGTTCGACCTGTTGCCCCGCGCTGGCCGAACCCGTTTGGCCCTCGGCGATGCCGAGGGCCAACTTCGTGCCTAGCCTTCGCCGGACCGATCGTGGTCGGGCCGGGGTCTGTTGCGAGTCGCCGTCGGACTGCCGGCCGACCCCCCGCTCGCCGGGCTCTGGCAATCCTTTGTCGACGGTCCGGGTAGCCCGACCACCGCCAGGCCACGGCTGCTCGCAGTAGTCCTTAATCAGTCTGACACGCTCTTCGATGGCATTGATTACCACTTGAATGTCTAGGATGGCTTCTCATGACGCCAGGTGATCAGTCGGGTCGGTTTCAGGTTCTCGCCGAACAACGGGCGCTCTGGCGCAGGCAGGCCAGCGCGATCCCGGGTCTGCTCGGCGGCAAGGCGGTCTGGCTCCCGCTGGTCCTCGAACTCGTCAAGCAGGTCGGCGAGGGTCGCGCG
This sequence comes from Micromonospora tarensis, assembly GCF_016803395.1. GTDB lineage: Bacteria > Actinomycetota > Actinomycetes > Mycobacteriales > Micromonosporaceae > Micromonospora > Micromonospora tarensis. The sequence goes on from NZ_JAEVHL010000016.1 coordinate 36,292, forward strand.
ATCGGCCTCGATGCGAAGCCTGAGTTGTCGTTCGACATCGAGAGCGTCGAACGACGCCAAGGTGGCGCAGCCCCCAGACTGGAGCCGGCCACGTGGCGTGACTACTACGGCTTCCTGCGCGGGCTCCAACTCGTCGAGAACACCGCGGGCGAGCTTCGCCTCACCGCGACCGGGTCGCGGCTCCAGTCCGAACCGACGCCAGCACGTCTGGCCGTGATCCTGGCTGATCGCATCAGGTTGTTCGCGGAGGTCCTGTCGCTGATCGCCGGGGAACCGCTCACCCTCGACGAGGTCGATGAGCGCATTCGCGCTCGGTACAAGCAGTCCTGGAAGAGCAAGGGAAACACGCGCAGCCGAATGGACTGGCAGGAGGTCCTCGGCCTGATCGAGGCGGTCGGCAACCGGCGGTGGGGCGTCACTGCGGCTGGGCGGGCCGTGCTCGCGGGTCGGGTGCTGGTTGGGCCGGATGCCTTCGACGAAGCGCCGGGAAGCGTGGTCGAGCTTCCTGATGCTCCGGCCGAGATCGCTGCTCTGCTGGCGGACTTCTCGACATCGGCCCGCACCCACGAGTCGCGCAATACCTACAACATCTGGGTTCCGTGCCCGCCGTCGCATCCCAACAAGGTCGAGAATCTCAGAACCATCATGAACGCGGCGCTGGGCAGGATCGAGCGCGGCGAGCTCTTCTCGTTCATCGGCGAGACGTTCGAGTTGAGGAGCAGCAGCACGGAGTCGATGTTGCCGTTTCTGCGGGCGTCGGGGCTGCTCGTCGAGGTCGGTCGGGGGGTTTTCGAGGCCACCCCGGCGGCGAGAGCCTGGGTGGAGTCGGGCGAAGACCTGAACTTCGTCCGAATCCTGCACGCGAACATGCGCTTCGTCGGCGAGATGATCCGTGCTGTCGAAGACGACGTCACCCGGAACGACATGTACTCGGAAGCCGCCAAATACGGCCTCAATGTCGACAAGTGCCGGTGGATTGCCAGCTTCCTGCTCAACACCGAACTGATCGAGGAGCCACGCTACGGGAGTCTGCGGGCCACGCCACGAGGGGTCGCGCTCGCGGCCGAGCTGCCGTTGGCCGACCCGCCGAGCACCCCGCACGAGCGTTCCGCGCAGCCCCAGAACGCCCAACCGGCACCGGACGGGCCCCAGCCGCTTCAGCTGAGGCAGCACCTGATCCGTCTCTCCAGGGAACCCCTGGCGGGAGGCGAGGGTGCCGGCCGGGCCTTCGAGAAAGCCATCCGTGACGCCTTTCTCGCCATGGGCTTCGAGGCCCGGACGGTCGGCGGATCCGGCGACACGGACATCCTGGTCCAGTGGCACGAGGCCGACGGGTCACCGTCGACGGCGATCATCGAAGCGAAGGCGCGATCAGCTGGCCAGGTCACCCACACCGACGTCAGCGACGTGGCGATCGAGACACACAAAGAACGCCATCATGCCGGTTTCATCGCGATCGTCGGCCCCGCTTTCAGCGGCGACACCATGAAGAACATGGCGTCGCAGAAGAAGTGGGTGCTGCTGGACGCCGACCGGTTGGGAGCGTTGGCGGAGGCCTCGATCGCCCTGGGGCTCCGCCCGTACGAGATAGGACAGTTGTTCCTCGTGCCGAACGGGCTCGCCGATCTCGACGACCTGATCGCGGACCGCCGGCGAGAGTTGGACATCGTCTCGTTCCTGCTCAGCAAGCTTGTCGAGGAGGAGAGCGAGGCGGGCGAGGCGATCTCCGCCCGAGACATCTCCCGGGACGGGCGCAGAACGGAGCTCCGCCCGAGCGTCGAAGAGATCGTCGATGCGATCACCGTCGTGTCCAGCCCGCACGTCGGCGCCCTGCGGTTGGTCGACCCGGCCGACGACCCGAAGTTCGCCACGTACGTTCTCGGCGACGCCCCAGCGGGAGCGAGGCGTCTGCGCGCCCTGGCCGACGCCATCGACCGCCTACCGGGCGAGGCTCGGTAGGCGGTCGACGAGTTGGTGGACGGTGCGCTGGGCTGACGGTCGCTGGGCGGGCCGGGTCAGCCGAGGTCCACGGGCCAGCAGCCACGATCCGTCGCCGGCGTCGGCGGATCAGACGACCGGGTCGCGACCAGGAGGCGGTCCGCTCAGCGGCCCTGGAGGCGCTTCACGTTGTCGCCGAAGGTCCACCCTTTCGAGCCGTCCCAGTTCGCCGACCAGGTCATCAGGCCCTTGAGACCGGGCACCGAGTTCCAGGCCTGGGTGACCAGCGACGTCGACAGGTAGCCGCCGCCGGCCCCGTTCTGCGCGGGCAGGCCCGGGACCTGCCTGTCGTACGGCACCCGGATGGTGGTGCCCTGGATGGTGAGGCCGTTGTTCAGGCACTGCGTCTGCACCGTGAAGCCCTGCACCGTGCCCGCCGGGTACGAGTCGCCGGCGCAGCCGTACATGCTGCCGTTGTAGTACTGCATGTTCAGCCACCAGAGCCGGCCGTTGTCCACGTACTTCTTGATGATCGGCAGGTACGAACCCCAGATCGAGCCGTAGACCACGCTGCCGCCGGTGACGTAGGCCGTCTCCGGTGCCATGGTCAGGCCGAAGTTCGACGGCATCCGGGCCAGCACACCGTCGATGATCCGGATCAGGTTGGCCTGCGACGTGGACAGGGTGTTGATGTTGCCGCTGCCGGTCAGGCCGGTCTCGATGTCGATGTCGATGCCGTCGAAGTGGTAGGCCGTCAGGATCGGCACGATCGTCGCGATGAACCGGTCGGCGACCGCGGCGGAGCTCAGGTCGATGCCCGCGGCGGCCCCGCCGATCGACATCAGGATGGTGGCGCCGGCGGCCTTGGCCTGGCACATCTCGGCCGGGGTGGCCACCTTCACGCCAGCGTCCATGCCGTTCTCCCAGAGGACCGTGCCGTCCGAGCGGATCACCGGGAACGCCGCGTTGATCACGTTGTAGCCGTGTTGGTTGAGCCGGCTGTCGGTGATCGGGATCCAGGCTAGTCCGGGGTGTACCCCGTTGGAGGCGCCGTCCCAGTTCTCCCAGTAGCCCTGCAACACCTTGCCGGCGGGTCGCGACTTCACCGCGCAGTCCCCACCGGTGGGCGGCGGCGTGGTGGGGGGAGGCGTGGTCGGTGGCGGCGTGGTGGGCGGCGGGGTCGTCGGTGGCGGCGTGGTGGGCGGCGGAGTGCCCCCGGAGCACGCCCCGAGGTCACGCCAGAGTGACGGGGTCGCGGCGGGGTTCCAGCCGGCGCCGGGGTGCGCGGTGTGGGCGACCAGAGCCTGGTAGAGCCGGCCGCCGTAGGTGACCTGGGTGCCCGCCTGGTAGGTGGTGCCCTCGGCCCAGGCCGGGGCGGTGCAGGCGACCATCGGGGCGGCGTTGGCCGAGGACACGGCCGCCATGCTGCTGGGGACGAAGGCCACGGCGGCAGTGACGGTCATCGCCGCCCGGCCACCACTGCGATGATTCGACGGCTTCTCATGGCTCACTCCCCAGGCTTCGGCGACCCGCGACCTCCACATATTGACGTTCGTGAGGTTTAATATCAAGGGTTGTTTACAAATAACGACAAGCTCTGGTCCGCTCCAACCCGCCGAACCACGGCGGGCGGCCGCGGCCGCCCCACCGGGCGTCACGTGGACGAGGACGACCGTCACCAGGCCCCGCTGGAGGGCTGCGGTCCTGCCGGTCACTCCGCGGCTCGGCGCGGTGGCGGTGCCGTGCCATCCGTGCAGCCGTGGCAGGTTGTCAGTGCTGGTGCGCGCACTTCGCAGTCACGATGGCTGGACCTGGTCGAAGAGGGCGAGGGCTTGGCGGGGATCCGGGCTCACGAGGCGTTCCAGGCCGGACGTCGTGATCTTCGCCCAGCTGTTGGCCCGCGCCCACATCTGTTCCTCGAAGGCGCGGACGGCCTGGTCCAGATCGGCGGGGTCCCTGGCGATGGACTCGGCGAGTTCGGCGCCTTCCAGCATCGCCAGGTTCGCGCCCGCCCCCAGCGGGGGCATCAGATGGGCGGCGTCACCGAGGAGCGTCACGCCCGGGACGTGGGTCCAGGTGTGCGACACGGGCAGGACGTGGAGGGGGCGGTGGACGAAGGCGGTGCCGTGGCGGAGGAGCTCAAGGGCGGGCGCGGCCCAGCCGTCGAACAGAGCCAGCAGGCTTGATCGCACGGCCTCGACATCGGTCAGGTCGAGGTTCGCGTGCCAGTCCAGCGGCGCGCGGAACTGCGCGTACACCTTGACGTGGCCGCCGCTGTTGCGCTGGGCGACGAGAGCGCGATTGACGCCGTACACCGCCAGCGAACCGTTGCCGACCAACCGGGCGAGGTCCGCGTGGCGGGCGTCGACGTCGTTGAGGGAGGTTTCGACCGAGCTGATGCCGGTGTAGTGCGGTGTCACCGGCGAGACCGTCGGGCGGATCCGGGACCAGGCGCCGTCCGCCCCGACCGCCAGGTCGAACGTCTCCTCTCGCCCGTCGTCGAACTGGACCAGGACACCATCGCGGGTGGCTGGCACCACCTGTGTCACACCCCGTCCCCACTGCACGTCGAGAGGGCCGAGCAGCAGGTCACGCAGCTGTCCTCGGTCGATCTCGGGATTGGCCCGCTCGTCCGGCCGGGGTTGCCAGTCGCGCAGGACTGTCCCGTCCGTGTCCAGGATGCGCATGGCCTGTCCCTCGGGGCGGGACAGCGCCTGGAACGCTGTCAGCAGCCCCGCCTTCTCCAGCGCCAGCTGGCCCAGCCCTTCGTGCAGGTCCAGCGTGCCGCCCTGGGGGCGGACGTCGGGGGCGGGATCGCGCTCGAGGACGGCGATGGGATAGTCGTGGCGGTGCAGGACACGGGCGAAGGTCAGCCCGGCAGGACCGGCACCGACCACAGCAATGCGGTGTCTCATGGCGATACACTGTATTTCTCCCTTACGGTGTATCGCAACAGCAGCGGAGTGACAATGACTGTGTGGGACCGGCCGGAGCCGCCTGATCGTCCCGTGCCGCTCGACCGGGAGCGGATCGTCGCCGCCGCCCTCTCGCTGGCCGACGAGGGTGGGCTGGAGGCGGTGTCGTTGCGCAAGGTCGCGGCCCGGCTGAACGCCGGGCCGATGCGGCTGTACGGATACATCGCCACCAAGGAGGAGCTGTTCGACCTCCTGGTGGACGAGGTCTACGCCGAGGTTCTCCCCGAGGAGCGGACCGATGAGTGGCGGGAGGCGCTGCGCACCCTCGCCCACCGCACCAGGCGGGCCGCCCTGCGTCACGAATGGCTGGCCGACCTGCTCGGCGGCCGCCCGACCCTGGGCCCGAACGGACTCGCCGTGGCCGAGGCCATGCTGTCCGCCCTCGATGGCCTCGCCGACGTCGACACCGTCATGCGCGCCGTGGGCACTGTCAACGCGTACGTCATCGGCGCGATCAGGGGCGAGATCGCGAACCTGCGGGCCGAGCGCGCCACCGGGCTGTCCAAGCGCGACTGGCAGCGCGCCGCCGGCCCGCGCCTGAGCAGGGCGTTGGCCACGGGCGCCTTTCCGGCGCTGAGCAAGGCCGTCTACGACGGCACGGACGTGGACCCCGAGACGACCTTCGCGACCGGTCTGGACTGGGTCCTCGACGCCGTGGCCGCGAAGCTCACCCGGTCGTCCGCGTGACGCTCGATTCCGGGCCGAACCCGGTTCGTTAGCGGTTCAGGTCAGGTGGGGGATCAGCAGGTGCGCGGCTGCCACGTCACCTTCGTCACGAACGCGGGCACGTACAGGTTCTCGCTGCCGGGCCGCACGCACATCTCGCCGGTGTGCGTCGTCCCGAGGTTGAAAAGCTACAGTGGGAAAGTTGCGTCGTCAAGCATTCGCGGCTATCGATGGAGCAACGGTGCCGCCTGCGCGAGGGCTCAACTGACGCCGTCCTTGACCGGGCGCGGTGCGTCCGCCCGCGGAGCGTGTGCTGCGTCCGCCGGCGGAGCGTGTGCTCCGCCGACGGATCGCAGCGGCGGCGGCTACGGTTTGCGGGCGAGGAGCCCGACGAAGGTGTGATAGGTGTCGGTCTGCGCCGGAGCGGGCGCACCCGGCTCTGGACGCCACTCGGCCAGCGGCACCAGCCCCGGCTCGAGCAGCTCCAGTCCGTCGGCGAACGAGAGGATCTCCTCGTCCGTACGCCAGCGGCCGGTGCCCAGCGACTCGTTGAAGATTCGCTCGACCTCGCGGGCCTTGCGGGAGCCCTCTGGGTCCCGCGCGCCCGGGTCGCGGAAGTGCGAGATCGCGACGTAGCTGCCGGAGGGCAGCGCGTCGATCAACTCGGCCGCCACCGCACGCGGATCCTCGTCGTCACCGAGGTGGTGCAGGATCGCGAAGAGCAACAACCCGATCGGCCGGTCGAAGTCCAGGAACCGACGTGCGTCCGGGTGGTTGAGGATGTCCTGCGGCGCCCGGATGTCCGCCTGGATCACCGTCGCGGTGCCCTCGGCGGCGAGCAGGGCCCGCCCGTGCGTCAGGACGATCGGGTCATTGTCCACATACACCACCTGAGCCTTCGGGTTCTGCTCGGTGGCGACCTCGTGCACGTTGCCCTGGGTGGGAAGCCCCGACCCGATGTCGAGGAACTGGTCGATGCCCGCCTCGCTGACCAGGAAGCGAATCACTCGACGCAGAAAGGCCCGGTTGGCCTGGCCGGCTGCCGGCCCGTCCGGGGTGATCCGCAGGGCGTGCTCGGCGACCTTCCGATCGGCCTCGAAGTTGTCCTTGCCGCCCAGGAAGAAGTCATAGACCCGAGCCACGCTGGGAATGTTGGGGTCGATGCCGGAGGGGGCCGCTTTGTCGCGGGTCACAGGCGTCTCCATTCGATTCGGATCAGCGTGGGCTGAGGTCTGTGCGCGGCAATGCCCGCGTTGCGGCGAGTGTAGCGATCGGGAGGGCTGAATTTGACCCCGGCTGGTATCGCTCCCAGTGGAGCGTTTCCTTACCAGCGCACCCGTCGGGCGAAGCGGACTGGACGGCTCGTGCCGCGGCTGCTGGGCGTGGTGGTTTGGCGCGCCAACCGGATCGGCTCTGCCCGGCGTTCTCCGCCCGACCGGTCGAGCGCGGGCCGGATGAGTCGTTCGCCCAGAGCCAGCACCAGAGCGACGACGCCGAGCAGGGCGCCGATCAGCACCGTGGTGCGCACGCCGTGGCTCGGTAGGGCGAGGCCGCCGACGAACGCGCCGGCGGTGATGCCGACGTTGACCGCGGCGGAGACCGTGGCGGCGGCGAGATCGGCGCGCCCGGGCGCCACCTGCAGCACGAGGCCGCCGAGCGCCGCGGTGAACGCGGCGAACGCCAGTCCGCCCAGCGCGATCAGGCCGACCGACAGCGACGGCTGTTGGCCGAGTGTGTACAGCCCGAGCAGTGCCGCCGACTGCAGTGCGACGGTGGTGAGCAGAGCGAGCCACGGGTTGCGGTCCAGTAGCGCGCCGACGGCGAGGATGCCGAGCACGCTCGCGATGCCCCGCGCCAACAGGATGACCCCGACTGACGAGGCGGACAATCCGCTGACCTCGGTGACGAAGAGGGCGACGTAGGTGTAGGCGGCGATGGCCCCGGCGGTCGCCAGGACGGCCACCGCCACCAGCAGCCAGAAGCGTCGCGCGTCGGGGTCGCGCCCCGGGCGGCGTGTCCCTCTTCCGGCCGGGTCGAGGGCAGCAGTGCGGCCACCACGACGAGCACCACCGCGCCGAGCCCGGCCACCGCCAGGAACGAGGCCCGCCAGCCGGCGCGGTCGCCCAGCCAGGTGCCGGCGGGCACGCCCAGGGCCAACGCGACGGTGCCGCCGGCGAAGACGACCGCTACCACCCGCCCGCGTAGTGCGGGCCGGAACAACTCGGCCGCGGCCGGCACCACCACGGCCCAGAACAGCGCATGGGTCGCCGCGGTGACCATCCTGGCCGCGAGGAGCAGCGTGAAGGTGCTTGTGAACGCCGTGACGGCGGTGCTGAGGACGAAACCGACCAGGAGCGCCGACAGTAGCCATCGGCGAGGGACCCGGCGGACCAGCGCCGTCAACGGCACCGAGGCGACCATCACCACCGCGCCGTACGCGGTGACCAGCGTGCCCACCCGCGGCGGTGAGACGGCCAGGTCGGCCGCCATCGGGAGCAGCAGCCCGATCGGTAGCGCCTCGGCGGTGGTGTAGAGGAACGTCCCGCCGGAGAGGCCGATCAGCGCCCCCACTGCCCGCCAGCGTTCCATCGGACCTCCCGTTGTTACCAGTGAAACCAGCTATGACGGAAACATGCTAGTGGCGTCCATCGATCCGGGTCAACTGGTAAAGTGGGTTTCGATGGAAACACTTGCGGGCGTAACACGGATGCGCCTTGTCGGCGGCAATCTCGCCCTGGACTTCATCAACACCCGTACCGGTCCGCCCGTCGGATCCCCGGACGGCGACGTGCTGACCGGTTATCCCGAGCTGGTCGCCTGGGGCGCGTACGCGGGTGCGCTCAGCGAGCCGGAGGCGGCGGCGTTGCGCCGGCTGTCACGCGACGATCCGGGTGGTTCCCAGGCCGCCTTCGCCCGATCGCTGCGCCTCCGCGACGACCTCGACGAGGTGTTCCGCGAAGTGGTTGCCGGCCGCAGCCCGAGCCCTTCCGTGCTGGCCCGGCTGCGAGACGACGAGGCGGACGCGCTCGGTCACGCACGGCTCGATCGAGCAGGCGCGTTCGAATGGACCTGGCGAGACGACCGGACGCCGGCCCGGCCGCTGCGGCCGGTGGTGCACGCGGCGGTCCAGCTTCTCACCACGGGCGCACTGGACCGGATCAAGGGCTGCGGAGGGTGCCGCTTCCTCTTCAACGACGAGAGCAAGAACCGCAGTCGCCGCTGGTGCAGCATGGACGACTGCGGAACGTCCGAGAAGATCCGCCGTTACGTCGCCGCGCGACGCAGCCGCGCGACGGGCTGAGCCGGGGCCGGTCCACCCGTGCCGGATGGCACCGAACACGAGGCTGGCGCTTTGTCGCGAGCGGACGAAAACCGGTTCACCCAGAAATGATCTTTCCGGATGATTGTCGCTCGGAGCAGGCAGAGAGGAAGCAGCCGAAGATGATCGACCACGAGGTGCTGACCGGCGGTGGCGTCAACGAGGTGGTTCGCATCGGTGCGACAGTGCGACGGCCCACCGGGCCGTGGTCGCCCCGTGTCCACGATCTGCTGCGCCACCTGGCCGCGGAAGGCTTCCGCGGCGCGCCCCGCCTCCACGCGGTGACCGACGGCGGTCACGAGATTCTCGACTTCCTGCCCGGCGAGGTCTCCGGCTATCCGGCCACCCCGGCCGCGGCCTCCGCGGAGGCGCTGACGACCGCTGCCCGGCTGCTCCGCGCGTATCACGACGCGACTGTCGAGTACGCACGCGGCGCGCCACGCGACGGCTGGCAGACCGCTGTCACCGAACCCGTCGAGGTCATCTGCCACGGCGACTACGCTCCGCACAACTGCGTCCTGGACGGCAACCGGGTGGCCGGCATCATCGACTTCGACCACGCACAGCCCGGACCACGGCTGTGGGACGTCGCCTACGCGGCGTACCGATGGGTCCCGATGACCGCGCCCGGCAACGCCGACGGCTTCGGGACCACGGCCGAGCAGGCAGCCCGGCTGCGGTCATTCTGCGACCAGTACGGACTCGACGACGACAAACGTGTCGGGTTCATCGACACCGTGGTGGCCCGGCTGCACACGATGGTCGACTTCATGCGGACCCAGGCTGCGGCCGGCAACAAGGCATACGCCGGGCACCTCGCCGACGGACACCACATCCAGTACCTGAACGACGCGGAGTACCTGCTCCAGCAGCGCTCGGTCTTCGAACTCCACCTCCAGCGGTGATCCGCCGGAGTCAGCATCAACGACTCGACGTGTCCGCCGGGCATGGATCTTCGACACCTCGCCACCGTTCAGGTCCGGGCACCACCACCGATGCGACGAGCCCTGGCATCGTCGGCATGGCAACGCGGCTACCTCGGCGGCTTATCAGGCGGAGCTGGTCGCGCGCCTGAAGGATCTCGGCGCGACATCCGCTGACGTGGGCCAGGGCGACGGGCCGTACGGTCCCGTCCCCGCTGGACGAGTCGGGCCCCGGTCGCGGCCTCCAGCCTGGCCAGGTGGTGGCTGACGGCGGGCTGGGAGTAGTTGAGGCGCCTGGCGGCCTGGGTGACCGAGCCGTGCTCGGCGATCGCCGCGAGGACCCGTAACCGCAGGATATCCAACATTTATGGATGATACGTATGAGTCAGCCCAAGATTTGTCATTAGACGAATGGGTTGACCCACGGCAGGCTGATCAGGACAGCCCGCGCGCCGAGCGAGGGTGCGGCGATGACACGCTCACCCGCGACGCCCCAGCCGGTCCAAAGGAGATCATCATCATGAACGACACCAGCCAGCCGAGCCCGCGCCCCGGGCGAGGAGCGATCCAGCGGATGGACAACGTCGCCATCGTCGTCGACGATCTCGCGGCCGCCATCGCGTTCTTCGTCGATCTCGGACTGGAGCTGGAGGGCGAAGCCACAGTCGAGGGCAGCGCGGTGGATCGCCTCGTCGGGCTTGAGGGGGTCCGGTCGGACATCGCGATGATGCGCACACCGGACGGCCACGGGCGGGTTGAGCTGACCAAATACCACACGCCGACGAGCCAGGACGGTGACCCGCACGCCCCGGCGAACACGCTGGGCGCGCATCGCATCATGTTCGCCGTCGACAACATCGACGACATCCTCGACCGCCTGCGGCCACACGGCGCCGAACTCATCGGTGAGCTGGTGCAGTACGAGAACAGCTACCGGCTCGGCTACCTCCGCGGCCCCGCGGGCATCCTGGTCGCGTTGGCCGAGCAGGTCCAGTGAACGGCTCCACGCCGTAGCGTGGTCACCTCCGGATCACCTCCCTGACGTCGCCCGGTGCCGGGGGCCGGCGCTGGGCGGATGGCTGGCGTCACCCGTGGCCGACCGACCCCTGATCTGGGTGGTGCTCGGCGAGTCGCTTCAGGTTGAGCAACTGCCGTCGAGCCATGATCAGGTCGCCGACGGACAGCCCGGCTGCGGCCCAGCGGGGCGTCCGCATGACGACCTTGAGCAGCAGGCGGGTGGTGCTGCGCTGCCAGGGCACCAGGACGTAGGACAGGTAGGCGCCCATGATGGTGCTCGTCAGCTGTTCGCCGGCGTCGACCGAGACGATCCTGCCCAACTTCCGTCCGCCCGAGGTGGTGAATGCCTCTCCGACCTGCGGCTCGGGGAGGCCCTTCAGGTGGCGGGGCGAGCGGCGGCCGAGGTTGTCGATCCAGTCATAGGAGTACGGCGCGAGCCGCACCTGGGCTACCCACGGCCACACCGCCGCCGGGGGAGCTGCGATCGACACCCCCCGCCACGCCTGCAACGTGGGTGCGACGACGAAGTCGTCGCAGGGATAGGACCGCCGTGTCTCGTTGTCGGTCACGCCCCACCGGTCACCGATCACGCATTCATCCTCCACCATGTCGGCGGCGCTGGTGGGGGATGATGGATGCTCCATCGAAGTGCATGGATTGAGGCATCGCATGGCCGTGTCAGTCCGCCCGCTCCTCGCCGCCACCCTGTCCGCCCTCGCCGTGGGGGTGCTCGCCGGCACCGAACCGGCCAACGCCGCCGATCCACCGAGCCGGCTGGACAACCCGTACGTCGGGGCCCGGGTCTACGTCAATCCCGAGTGGGCCGGTCGCGCCGCCACCGAGCCCGGCGGCGCCGCCGTCGCCGGCCAGCCGACCGCCGTCTGGCTGGACCGGATCGCCAGGATCGGGGGAGCGGGCGGGGCGATGGGCCTGCGTGAGCATCTGGACGCGGCCATCGCGCAGCGCGCCGACCTGGTCCAGTTGACCCTGTACGACCTGCCGGCCCGCGACTGCGGCCGGCGCGCCCCGCAGGGTGAGCTGTCGATCGCGGAGATCGGCCGGTACCGCGCGGAGTTCATCGATCCGATTGTCGAGATCCTGGCCGTTCCCGACTACGCGGACCTGCGGATCGTCGCGTTCGTCGAGCCGAACTCGTTGCCCGGTCTGGTCGTCAACACCGGCAGCCGATACACCGCCACCCCGACCTGCGACGAGGTGCTGGCGCGCGGCACCTACCAGCAGGGGATCGGCTACGCCCTGGGTCGGCTCGGCACCCTGCCCAACGTCTATCCGTACCTGGACATCAGTCACCACGGGGAGGTCGGCTGGTCGGAGGATTCCGCCCCGCTGAGAGCGTTGCTGTTCGAGGCCGCGACCACCGCCGGCAGCACGGTGGCCGACGTCCACGGCTTCGTCGCCAACACCGCCAACTACTCGGCGCTGCGCGAGGAGTTCTTCCGCGCCGACGATGTCGTCAACGGTCAACCGGTGTACCAGTCGAAGTGGGTCGACTGGAGCCCGTTCGTCGACGAGCTGCCGTACGCGCGGCACATGCGTGACCTGTTGACGGCGGTCGGCTTCCCGGCGGAAGCGGGAGTGGTGATCGACACCTCCCGCAACGGCTGGGGCGGCCCGGATCGACCCACCGGGCCGGTGACCTCTGGTGATGTGAACCGGTACGTCGACGGCAGCCGGATCGATCGGCGGGCGGTCATCGGGAACTGGTGCAACCAGGTGGGTGCCGGCCTCGGCCAGCGGCCCGCGGTCGAACCGGAGCCGGGCATCGACGCCTACGTGTGGGTCAAGCCGCCCGGCGAGTCCGACGGCGCCGCCAGCCGCCCGAACCCGGGCCAGCCGTACGAGCCGATGTGCGACCCGGACTACGTTCCGCCGCGCAGTTCCTGGTACGACACCGGAGCCAGCCAGGGCGCCCCGCCGTTCGGAGAGTGGTTCCCGGCGCACTTCCGTCAGCTGTTAACCAACGCCTGGCCACCGTTGTGACGGTGCCTTCCCGGGGCCTCGGTCACGGCTTGCGGCGTAGCTCACGCAGGACGCCATGCCGCCGGACGGCCCAGACGAGGCGTCGCACGCTGCGGTGCCGCACGAACAGCACCGCGGCCCGGCGGATCAGGCCGACCCGGTCGTCGCTCACCTGGTTGTCGACGGCCTGCCAGATCAGCTCACGCACCTTGGCGCTGTCCAGCACCGCCCGCACCTCGCGCCGTACCGCGGGATCCTCGGCCGCCGCCGCGATCGCGGCGGCCTGACCCGGTCGGTCCGCGAGGGGTTCCACCATCGCCGCGACGAGCGGGCGGCGCACCTCGTCCTGCTCCAGCAGCAGCAACACCGCCTCGCGAATCTCGACGGTGTCCAGTCCGGAGCGCAGCAGGCTCAGCAGGCCACGCTCCACCTCATGGTCGTGATCCGGCACGGAGAGCGCGGCCAGCAGCACCGCCACCTCGTCGAGGTCGATGAGGTGGCGCACCCCGTCGCGGAACTCCGGCAACTCCCACGCGAGCTGTAGACCCTTGACGAGGTTGCGGTTCATGAGCCATCCGCTACCCGGAAGCGACAGCTGACGAAACCCCCGGGTGACGACGGCGGGTCAGCGGCGTTCGACGTCCACCCGGGTTTGACGACGATCAGGCGACGCCTGATCGCGATCGCTGGACCTGACGGTCGCGGTCGCTGATCCTTGGCGGATGGGTCCGGCACTGTGCCTTGTCTCCGCCGCGTGCTTCGGCGCCATGGCTATCTTCGGCAAGCTCGCCTACGACGCCGGTGTCTCCGCCGGGACGCTGCTGCTGGTGCGCTTCACCCTGGCCGCCGTACTGCTGGGGGTGGTGCTGCTGGCGCGGCCGGGCCTACGCCGCGCCGGACCGGACCGGAGCGCGGCCACCGGTCGGCCGGCGATGACGCGGGGACGGGTGCTGGCCACCGCCATCGGGCTCGGTGCCATCGGGTACGCCACGCAGGCGAGCCTGTTCTTCTCCGCGCTGGAGCTGATGGATGCCTCGCTGCTGGCCCTGATCCTCTACACCTACCCGGTCCTGGTCACCGTCGGCGCGGTGCTGCTCGGCCGGGACCGGCTCACTCCGAGACGCGGCGCCGCCCTGGTGGCCGCGTCGGGTGGAACGCTGCTGGTCCTGCTCGGCGCCGGCGGCGTGAGCTTCCGTCCGTTCGGGGCGGTGTTGGCCTTCGCCGCCGCGCTCACCTACACGATCTACATCCTGGTCGCCGACACCATCGTGCACCGGCTGTCTCCGGTGGTGCTGTCCGCGTTGGTGATGGCCGGCGCAGCCGGCAGCCTCGGTGGTCGTGCCGCGGTCACCGGCGGGGTCGACCTCGGTTTCGCGGCCCGCGGTTGGTTCTGGCTGAGCTGTATCGCCGTTGTCTGCACAGTCATGGCGATGCTGGCCTTCTTCGCCGGTCTGACCCGGACCGGTCCGTCGACCGCCGCCATCCTCTCCACCTTCGAACCCGTGGTGACCGCCGCGCTGGCCACGCTCATCCTCGGCGAGACCCTGACTCCCGCGCAGTTGGTCGGCGGCGCGCTGGTGTTGTCCTCCGTCGCCGTCCTCCAGCTTCGGCCCGCCGGTTCCCGCATTCCACCACCGCCACCGGGGCGGCGGTCGCGAGCCGCCGACCGCTCGGCGGCGACCTCGTCGTGATCGTCAGGGTCGGTCGTGCACGAACCACGCATCACCGGCGGGCATTGCGACCGCGACCTCCCAGCGGCTCAGTTCGAGGTTCGGGGCGAGCGCCTTGAGCTGGCCCGCGGCGGTCCACGCCTCGTCGCCCGGGGTCGGGCGACGACCGACCTGGAACTGCAGCATGGTGCCCCACGAGGCGACCAGCCGGGCGTCCCACCGGTGCCGCCACTGCGCCAGCACCTCGGCGAGTTTGTGCCGGTACTCAAGGGTGAGCGCACCGTAGTGGTCCACCCAGTACCCCGAGCCGCGGACGTCGCTGGTGGGTAGCAACATGAGCAGGACGCTGTCCGGCGTGAACCAGTAGTCGGGCTGCGTCACGAATCGCACCGTGTCGAGCACCCGGGCGTGCAGGGCGGTGTCGGCGAGCAGCCGGTCGTACAGGGTCCGCTCCAGCGTCGGGCGCGGAGTCGGCAGCACCACGTCCGACGCCAGCGCTGTCAGGTCGACGCCGGCGACGCCACCCGCGTAGAACTCGACCTCGCCCTCCTCGACCTCGTGGTCCTCGCCGTGGTCGCGGTAGGCCAGCCAGGGCTCGGCGGACCTGGCGGCCGCAGCGAACGCCCGCAGCTCCGACTCCGACGGGCCCGGTTGGGGCTCGGGCGACATCTCGAGCGTGCCGACGAAGTCGTCGGTGATCATGATGGGACGACGTCCGGTGACCGGCACCAGGGCTTCGGCGGCCTGCCAGGCCTCCTGCAGTCGGTTGGGGTCGACGTCGGAGACGAGCACGGTGCCCGCCGGACCGTGCCCGATCGGCAGGCCGGCCAGTGGCGTGCCGACGAGAGCCGCTTCGAGGTGGTCGAGATCGCTGCGCACCGCGGAAGTGTCGCAGCCCACCGGTGGCAGGACCAGCCGTCGCCCCGACCACGGATGCGTCCGGTCATGCGGAGTCGCGCAGCACCAGCCTGGTCGGCAGGATGAGGGAGGCGTTCTACTACGGCTACCGAGCCTCGGCGGGGCCGTGCGGGTGCCCCATCCGGCGTAGCCTCAGCGCATGCGTCTGCTCGCCGGCCTCGCCCGGTCCGCGCCCGCCGTCGACGACCTGGTTCGGCTCGGAGCGGTGACGATGTCCGCCGAGCGTCTGCTGGGCTGCGCCACGGCGGTCGCCGACGACCTGCACGGCGAAGCGGTCGTCGCGGTACACGCCACGGCGACCGCCGAGACCGTGGTGGGGGTGCTCGGCGCGCTGCTCAGCGGAGCCGCCGTCGTACCCGTGCCACCCGACTCCGGGCCCCGGGAAAGGGCCCACATCCTGCGCGACTCCGGTGCGACGCTGCTGCTCGCCGGCGCGGCGGACGTCCCGGCGGAGGTCGACGTCCGCCGGGTCGACCTGGCGCGAACCTCGGACACCAGCTACCCGGAGCCGGGCCCCGAACAGACCGCACTGATCATGTACACCAGCGGCACCACGGGAGCGCCCAAGGGCGCCGTGCTGTCGCACCGTGCGGTCGAGGCCGGCATCGACGCGCTGGCCGACGTCTGGGCGTGGACCCCCGACGACGTCCTGGCCCACGGGCTGCCCCTCTTCCACGTACACGGTCTCGTGCTCGGCGTGCTCGGTGCCCTGCGGGTGGGCAGCCGACTGCACCACACCGGACGCCCGACGCCCGAGGCGTACGCCGAGGCGGCTGGCAGCCTCTACTTCGCGGTGCCAACCGTCTGGTCGCGGATCTGTGCCCAGCCGGACGTCGCCGCCCGCCTCAGTTCGGCGCGGCTGCTGGTCTCCGGTAGCGCAGCCCTGCCCGCGCCGTCGTTCGAGCGGATGCGCCAGCTCACCGGCCACCGGCCGGTCGAGCGCTACGGCATGACCGAGACACTGATCACGCTGAGCAACCGCGCCGACGACCCGTCCCGGCGGCCCGGCATGGTCGGCACACCGGTGCCGGGCGCGGAGACCCGGGTGGTCGACGACGACGGGCGTCCGGTGCCGGCCGACGGGACGTCCATCGGGGAGCTGTGGGTCCGAGGTCCCATGCTGTTCGACGGCTACCTGGGCAAACCCGACGTCACCGCCCGGCTGCTCGACGACGACGGGTGGTTCCGCACCGGCGACATCGCCAGCGTGGCACCCGACGGCGCGCACCGGCTGGTCGGCCGCCGGTCCACCGACCTGATCAAGAGCGGCGGTTACCGGATCGGCGCGGGAGAGGTCGAGGACGCGCTGCTGGCCCACCCGGACGTCCGTGAGGCCGCGGTCGTCGGCGAACGACGACCTCGGCCAAGAGGTGACCGCCTTCGTCGTGGCAGACAAGGTGACCGCTGCCGAACTCGTCGACTTCGTGGCCCGGACGCTCTCCGCCCACAAGCGACCCCGGCAGATCAGGTTTCTCGACACGCTGCCCCGCAACGCGATGGGCAAGGTCCAGAAACACCTGCTCGCCGGCTGACGGCCAGCGGGTCACGGCAGGTCGATCACCCTGTCGAGTTTGGCGCGGACGGCGGTGGCGTCCGGGTGGTCCAGGGCGGTGAGGATGTCCAGCGCCCGCTGCCAGTCGGACCGGGCGGCGGTGGGATCGCCGAGCGCGTCGCGGGTGTCGCCGAGCCGGCTGAGCGTGTCCGCCTCGCCCCACCGGTCGCCGAGGTCGCGGCTCAGCACGAGCGTGCGTTCGTAGCACTGGACCGCCCGACCGTACTGGCCGAGGTGGTGGTGTGCGAAGCCGAGGCTGTCCCAGGTGGCGGCCTCGCCGGCCCGGTCGCCGAGCTGCTGGAGCAGGTCGAGCGCCCGCTCGCAGTACGCCAGGGCCGCGCCGTGCTCACCGAGCTGGGCGTGGCACCAGCCGACCGCGTTCAGCGCGTCGGCCTGCGCCCTGCGGTGGCCGGCGGCCCGGGCCAGGGTGAGGGTTCGCCGCGAGTGTTCGAGGGCCTTTCGCGGCTCGCCCTGCCGGTCCCACAGCGAGGCCAGGTTCTGGTGCGTACGCGCCTCGCCCTCGGTGTCTCCGCCGCGCACGTACAGCTCCAGGGCGTGTTCGAGGTGGGCGTGCGCGTCGGCGTACCGGTTGACCACTGTGTGCGCGCCGGCGAGGAAGCGGTGGGCGACCGCCTGCGCGACCGGGTCGCCCAGACGTTCGGCGGCGAGCAGGGCCGCCCGGCAGGTCTCCACGCGGTCGTGCCAGTGCCCCTGTCGGTCCAGGAACGTGTCGAGGGCCCGCCCCAGCCGCCACACGTGCGCGTCGAAGCCGGCACCCGCCGCATGGCGGAGCGCGGCGAGCAGGACCGGGTGTTCGGTGGTCAGCCAGGCCAGCGCCGCCGCGTGGGTGGTCGGCCGCTCGGGCCGCACACCGACGGCTGGCGGAGTCATCAGGTGGTCGACCGGGTCGCTCTGCGGACGCAGCAGCTCGTCGGCGGCGTGCGTGGTGTGGGTGTAGTGGTCGAGCAGCCGGGTGGTCGCGGCCCGGCGGTCCGGCTCGGGGTCGGTGGCGTCGCTGAGCTCGGCGGCGTATGCCCGCAACAGGTCGTGCAGGGTGAACCGGCCGGGCCGATATTCGGCGGCCAGGTTCGCGCGGGTCAGTTCGGTGAGCAACCGGCGGGCCGCGTCGACCGTGAGACCGGCCAGGCTGGCCGCCGCGGGCACCGTGGTGTCCGGGCCGGGGTGCAGACCCAGCAGCCGGAACAACCGGGCCGCCGGCGGGGTGAGCGCCGGGTACGACCAGGAGAACACCGTCCGTACCTCGCCGACCGCGTCCCCGGCGTCCAGTACGCCGAACCGCTGGCTGGCGGTGCCCAGCTCGGCCGCGAGGGTGGCCAGCGGGAAGCCGGACTGCTGGGCTCTGGCGGCGGCGATGCTCAACGCCAGCGGTAGGCGGGCGCAGGCGGCGATGATCGCCTCGGCGGCCTCGGGCTCGGCGGCCACCCGGTCCACGCCGAGCCGGTTGGTGAGCAGGTGACCGGCCTCGTCGCGGCTGAGCAGGCCGAGCGGGAGCGGGTGCGCGCCGTCGAGGCGACCAGGGAGGTGAGCTGGTTCCGACTGGTCACCAGTACCAGAGCGGCGGGTGTGCCCGGCAGCAGCGGACGGACCTGTTCGGCGTCACGGGCGTTGTCCAGCACGACGAGGATCCGCTTGCCTGCCAGCACGCTGCGGTACAGGGCGGCCTGGGCGTCGAGGTCGGCGGGCACCCGCGCGGCCGGTACCCCGAGCGCGTCCAGGAAGCCGCGCAGCGCCTTCGCCGCGCTCAGTGCCTGTCCGCTCGGGTCGTAGCCGCGCAGGTTCAGGTAGAGCTGGCCGTCGTCGAACCGGTCGGCGACGCGGTGCGCCCAGTGCACCGCCAGCGTGGTCTTGCCCACCCCGGCGGTACCCGAGATCGCGGCGACCACGACGGCGGTGGGTGCGGCGACGAGCTTGTCGAGGCGGGCCAGCTCGTCGTCGCGGCCGGCGAAGCTGGCCACGTCGGCCGGTAGCTGCCGGGGCACCATCCGGTCCGCCACGCGTGGCGCCCGGCGGCGGTTCTCCTCGACCCGGTCGCGGGCGGTGGCCAGCGCACCCTGCTCGGCCGGCGTGGCGCCGAGGAGCCGGACCAGAGCGTCGAGCCGGTCGGTGGGCGGCAGTGTCTTTCCGGTGAGGTACTCCGCGATGGCCGTGTGTGACCAGCCGGTGCGGCCAGCCAACTCCCGGTAGGTCAGCTCGCCGCCGCCCAGGTGGCGTGCGTGTCTGCGCCGCAACGCCCGTAACAGTCCAGCCAGATCGTCGAGCGTCTGCGCCCCCGTGGCGTCCAGTGCCCGGCCCTCCACTGTCGACGAATGACGTACGTCAATGTACGGCGGTGTACGGGATTCGGGCCAGGGGTTGTCCCCGATCGGCCATCCTGCTCGCGTGCACAGCGCACTCATCACACTCGATGGAGGTCATGTGTCCGTACATGTCAAGCGTCTGGTTCTGGCCCTGACCGTGCTCGCGGCGACACTCGCCGTCCCGACGGCGGCCGTGGCGGCGCCGCCCGACGCGGCCGTCTGCGCGACGAAGGCGGTCTGTGCCGACGGCGGTCTGGGCGTGGTGTCGTCGGGCAGGTCGGCCCGCGCCATCGGCGGCGTCGGGACCAACGTGATCCCGGTTCCCCCGCCGGCGGCCTTCCCGCCCGGCACCCCCTGCTATCGCGAGGAGGTCTCCGAGGAGGTCTACGAGACCGCCACCTACACCACCATCTACGAGCTGTTTTTCCAGGCGAGCGTCTGCCTGTTCGCCAACGAGATCGTGCTGTACGGCCTGGACACGTCGCTCTCCTTCCCCAACGACGTGCAGGACCCCCGACTGACCTCGATGCAGTTCGTGGTGCGGGACCAGGTCGTGAGCTACAGCCCGACCGAGAAGGACGGGTACTCCGAGCTGTGGGTGACCTTCTGCACCGATCCGGCGCAGCCGAACACCTGTCAGCGGTATCTGCACCGGCTGGGGTTGATCTTCAACCCGGCCTGGGTCTACCCGTTCTCGGTGTTCGAGCGACTGAGCTGACCGGACCGGACCGGACCACGTACCGTGATCCGTTGCTGATCAGGGCGCTTCCCGAGTAGCACCGACGACTTGGGGAGCGTCCTGGTAACTGCTGTCGGGCCGTGCTGGGCCGACGTGCCGGTTGCGCTCGACCAGGGTGCGCAGTTCGTTGTCGGCGAGCAGCATCGCCGCCTCCACCGGCCGGGTGGCCAGTACCCACCGCGCGGTCGCGAGCGCCTCGGCGGTGTCCGTGATGTCAATGGCGCTGTTCCTGTCGGCCCACTGGCGTGGGCTCCTCGGCACAGTGAAGACACGCCAGACGTTGGCCGCGAGCAGTAGATACGGGGCGAGCGCGCGTAACAACGCGGGGGCTGCCGGCGCGTCGGCGGCGGCCGTCACGGACGGCAGGTGCTCGGTGATGGTTTCGGCAAGGTCGGTGGACGGCCGGCGAACCAGGTGCGTGAGTTCGACCAGACGCACTCGAAACTCGATGTCCGTGCCTTCGGGCAGCGTTCCATAGGCTGCCTCCAGGGTCTCGGCCACGTCGGCACGCACGATCGAGTCGACGGCGTTGATGACTGGCACGGCCGTCGTGGCATCGCGAGACGCGTCGATCATTGCCCTGGCAGTGCGAATGAGGTCACGAGCGTGACCGCCGGACCAGGCGTGACAGTAAGCCGCCGCAGCATCGGGAAAGTAGAGTACGCGTCGGTCCAGGAGGGCGCGGGACTCAGCCCACGACAGCCGGGCGATCGAGATGACGGTGTCGAGCGAGGAATCGAAGACGTCCCGAACGGGAACACCGCGTGCGGCAAAGCTGTGCATGGCGTCGGTGGAGACCGAGACGATGAAATGGACGCCCTCGATGTGGAAGAGGTCCTTCAACGCGTTGACAAGGTCAACGGCCTGCTGCGCGTCGGCGATCTTGTCGAGTTCGTCCACACACACGATCACTGGCTGTCCGGTGAGTTCAGCGACCTGCGCCAGGAACCGGCGTACGCCCTCGACGTTCTCGGGGTGTGACAGCTCGCGCTGAGTGTGCGCGACCTCGCTCGATGCCTCTCCGGTCAGCCACGCCGATCGGCCGGTCGTCTTCGCGGTCCTCTTGATGGCCGCCTGCCATCGCAGGTCCATCAGTCGGTCGTAGGCGAGCCGGGCTGCGGGGCTCGCGGCGCGCAGCCGCCGGCCGCGTCGGGCGAGATACCGCCACACCAGCCTGATCGTGCTGGTGAGAGCGACCGCCCCGATCATGCCGGCCATCAACGTGATCAGGCTGACGGTCATCGTCGGGACGAACATGGTGGCGTTGTCCAAGGCGAGCACGAGACATGCACCCAGTAGCACGACCGGCCAGAGCGTGCCGGCTAGCGCTGCGCGGATGATGCGGGCAGGGCTGTCCCGTAACAGCTTCGGGAACATCCCGGGCTCGACTCCCTCGTCGCCCAATACCTCCTGAGCCAAGCGCAGCTCAATCAATCGCAGGTATTCGCCGGGCTCGTAATACACCGGAGTGGGCAGGTGTATGCCGACACAGCCGATGTCAGGGTCACGCAGGATGCTCAGCATGGCCGTCGTCTTGCCAGCACCTCTCGGACCGGCCAGCCCGACGGCGGAGGTCCGATGCTGGCGGATGAACTGTTTGAGAGATCGGTACGTGCGTGACGGAACGACGTCGCGGTAGCCGTTCAACTCGACCAGAGTCGGCGCCCGGTTGGTGCTCAGCAACGATCCGTGCGAGGCGGCGTCGCCTGCACGCTCGTTGAGGACGAACCGTAGGAGCATTTCGATCTCGGCGTCGACACGTGTCGTGTATTGACCCAGGGTCAAGGCCTGCTGAAGGAGCAACCGACGCCGTCTGTCGCGACTGACGGCGTACGCGTTGAGTAGGACGACTACCAGTGGGCCTGCTACCGAGGCAATGACTACCCAGGCGTCGCCAATTCGCAGGGACCGCCAGGGCCAGTTCACGACATCGGCGACGAGGAGCAGGAGAACACCTGCGGCCAATGCGCCCGCGGCGATCAACAGGAGCGTCGGGTCGCGTGCCTCGCGCGCGCGTAGGAGCGCGTGCATGGCAACCTCTGCCTCTCCGCGAACCTGCTGCCACACGCGATCTTGGCGTGCCAGGACCTCCTTAAGGATCGCCGGTTGATCCGTCGCGAGGACCTTGAACTCATCACCGGCGTTCAGTAGCGCGCGGACCAGGCGGTCCAGGTGTGCCTGTGGGTCGAGGATGACTGCTGTCTCATCCTCGATGTGGAGATCCGATGGTCGACGTGCGGGAGTCACTGATAGATCATGGACGATAAGGATGGGGCTGGCATCCCACTACACGACAGCGATGTGTGCCTGGTCAGCTGTCCTGCTCGTCCAGGTCAGGCGATAGTGGTTTTCGGTCAGGCGTAGTTGAACAACGGTGGGAAGACGAGGACCACGATCCACGCCCATCCGGCGTACACCGGTAGGTAGCCGGTCTGCCACCGTTCGAGCGCCGCGAACGGCGTGCGCCGACGCAGGAAACCCAGCAGCAGCCAGGCCGACCAGGCGAGGTTGACCAGCAGGATGACGTTCTCGCCGAGCGCGGCGGCCCGGTTCGGCGTGCTGCCGTAGTCGTCGGTGATCCGCCCGGTGATCTCCACCAGCACGAGCACGTCGATGGCCAACGCACTGACCACGAGCGCGAGCTGGAGTTTGTCGAACGCGCCGGGCGGGGCCAGTGGGTCGCGGGCCGAGAGCGAGTAGAGCAGCAGCCCCAGCACCACGACCAGCAGGAGGTCGAACAGGATCAGCGCTTCGCGCTCGACGTCGATGCCGTGGCTGGTCCAAGCGACGGCGACGAGGAAGGCGAGCAGGGCGGCCGTGAAGAGCGGAGTGAACAGCCGGGTGAGGACCGGCGCGATGTTCTCGACGACGCTCTGCTTGGCCTCGACGAGCCACCCGGCCACCACGACCGCCGCCGCGGCGCCGCAGGGCAGCAGCCACTGCGAGATGAACTCCTCCGGGACGATCCCGATGGCCTGGAACGTGTTGAACAGGAAGGCGGCGAGCACCCCGCCGCCGAGGGCCATGAGGACGAAGTAGATGAACCACTCGCCGGTGAAGCGGATGAAGTCCATGCGTCGGCGGGAGGACCGCCAGTCGTCGGCGACATAGGCCAGACCGACCACGAGCCACAGCGCGATGGGCAGGTGGATGCCGGTGACGACCACGGACTGCGAGTCCTCCGCCAGGGGGTAGGCGTTGGCCGCCACCGCGCCGATCGCGAACAGCGCCACCAGTATCGCGATCACCTGTCGTCGGGCGGCGCGGCGCCAGGCCAGGAACGCCGCCAGCCAGGGCAGCGCGAAGATTGTGAAGTTCCGCGCGTAGAACGGGCCGTCGTCGGCCAGGGTCAGCCCGAACAGGATGGGCGCCTTGACGGAGAGCACCGCTCCTGCCGCGCAGCCGAGCATGGCCCACAGATCCCGCCGGGAGCGCGTGCCGGCGACAGTGCCGCCGGCGTCGGCGGTCAACACCAACTGCTTCCACAGTCGTTCCGAATGCTCCCGGGCGAACTCGCGGGAGAGTTCGTCGAGGCTGCCCATCCGTTTGACCGCGACCAGGAACGCCTCGTCGGGGCTGAGGCCCGCCGCGACGAGCTCGTCGACGGAGCCACGGAGGTGGTCCTCCAACTCGTCGGCGTCCGATGGTTGCAGCTCTCGGCGGCGGAGCACGTACCGCCGCCACTGCTCGAACTGCGCTTCCAGCTCCTCCTGCCCACCGTGCGGCGTCATGCGAGGCCCTCCAGCGGATCGACCGTCAGCGGCACCCGGTCATGCCAGATCTCTTTGAGCGCACCCACCACGGTGTCCCACTGCCGGCGCTGCTCGGCCAGCTCGGCCAGGCCCCGGTCGGTGATGCGGTAGTACTTGCGCTTCCGCTCGCCGGCGACCGACTGCCAGCTCGACTCCACGTGGCCGAGCCGCTCGAGCCGGTGCAACAACGGGTACAGCAGCCCTTCGGTCCAGTCCAGCTCGCCACCGGACAGCTGGCTGATCCGCCTCAGGATGGCGTAGCCGTAGCTCTCACCCTCGGCCAGGATGCCGAGCACCATGGGGGTGGCCGAGGCGGCCACCAGATCCTTAGTGACCTTCACAAGACCTCACCGCGCCTCCAACCCTAGAAGTACGATGCATAGTAGTTCTAGGTATTGTAGGGCGCAACAGCCAGCGGGTCCCGCGATCGAGGCACCCTGCGGTCAGTCGTCCTCGGGTTCGTCGACGAGGACGGCGACCCGTGCCCCCGCTAGGGACGTTGCTTCGCCCGCTTCGCGGCGCCCCACAGTGAGCCCGGGTTGACCCGCCGTGGGTGCCTGTGCAGCATCTCCCGGTACAGCTCCTCGGCGGTCGTCGTGCGGGCGTCGAGCATGTCGAACTCGCGCAGGTACGCCGCCGTCTCCGCGAGGATTCGCGGGTCGTCGGGCCGGTCCGGGTTCTTGTGCCCGGCCACCACGGCGGCCGGTTCGAGCTCGACAAGCCGGTCGAGCGTCGCGGCCCACTCCCGACGGGTCGGGGCGGTGCTCTCGGCCAGGAACGGGTGGGTGTCGTTGTAGACCACGTCGCCACCCACGATCACCCGGGGATCCGGTGCCCAGACGACAGTGCTCGCCGCCGTGTCGGTGAACCCGGTCTCGATGATCTCCAGCCGTTGCCCTTCGAGTTCGAGGTGATCCTCGTCGAGCGGCTCCGGGAGCGTCAGGTGGTCGGGGATCTGGCCGGGGAAGAGCGGCTGCCAGAACGTGCTCACCATCTCGGTGCCGGTCTGCACCCTCGCCGCTGCCGTGGTTGCCTCGGTGGCCACCGCCCGCACCCCGGGGAACGCCTCCGCGAGCTGGCTCAGGCCGAAGAGGTGGTCACCGTGGCCGTGGGTGACGTAGACGGCTGTCAGCCGGCGCCCGAACGACCGGACCCAGTCGATCAACTGCTGGTTCTGCTCGACCGTGAGGAAGGTGTCGACGAGCACCGCGTCCTGCTCGCCGATGAGCAATGTGGCGGTGTTGGTCACCCAGAGCAGGTCCTCCGGGCCGTACGGCAGGTCCCGGGTCAGGCTGGGCCGGCGTACGTGGTGAACGGCGTACCGCATGGGGATTCTCCAGTCTCGTGTCAGGGCTTGGGGTGGGGTCCGCTCTGTTTCAGATCTACACACCTCGGTCCGGGTTGATGTTGTGGTTCACCCGGAAGACGTTCGTGGGGTCGTAGCCGCGCTTGATCGCGACCAACCGTCGGTAGGTCTCCGGCGGATAGACCGCCGCGACCCCTTCGGCGGTGGCGTCGCTGGCGCCCAGGAAGTTCACGAACCGTCCGCCGGTGCTCCACGGCCGGACGGCCTGGATCAGGCGGGTCAGCTGCTGCTGGGCGGCCTCGGCCTGGTCCGGGCCGCCGATCGCGACGGCGTAGAGGGTGAACGCGGCACCCCGCAGGTCGATCGCGTTCCCCGGCTCCGGGCGGCGGTCGAGCGCCCCACCGAGGTGCCGGATCTCCAGCACGGTCAGCGGGCTGCCGGTGCCGGGGCCGACCTGGGCGATGATCGTGTCAACCAGGTCCGGGGTGAACTCCCGCAGCAACGCGGAGCGGTCCACGAACGGGATCGGGGTCGGCGGATCGGCGTGGATCGAGCCGACCGCGCGGTACGGCATGACGGTCACCGAGTCGATCAGCGTCGGGGCGATCGCGCGCAGCGGGGCGATCAGCCGCTCGCCCTCCTCGGCCGTGCCGAGGTAGGCGATCCGTACGTGCGCCACCAGCCGGCCGCGCAGCGGCTCGGGCACCTCGGGGGCCGGTGGCAGTCGCAGCAACGCGACCGACGAGGTCAATTCGTCCGGTACCCCGGCGGTCCATCGCCCCCACGCCGTGAGCACCTCGCCCGCCCGCTCGCCCGGGAAGAAGAGACCACCGCCGTAGAGCTGGCTGACCGGAAAGAGGGCGAATTCGAGCGCGGTGACCACGCCGAAGTTGCCCTTGCCGCCGCGCAACGCCCAGAACAGCTCCGGCTCGTCGGTCGCGGTCACCCTGCGTAGCTCGCCGTCCGCGGTGACGAGTTCGATCAGGTGGACGTGGTCGGCCGCGAAGCCGAAGGTACGGCCGATCGGGCTCAGTCCACCGCCGAGCGTGTAGCTGACCGCGCCGACGGTCGGTGCCGCTCCGTTGAGGGGCGCCAGCCCGTGGGTGGCCGCCGCGTCGACGACCTGCTGCCACCGTACGCCGGCCTCGATCCGGGCCGTGCGTGCCTCGGCGTCGATGATGACCCCGTCCATCCGGCGGGTGGTGATCAGCAGCGCTCCGGCCGAGGGCAGCGCGGAATGGCCGGTGGCGAGCACCGCGACCGGCAGACCGCGCTCGGCGGCGAAGCGGACCGCGACCTGGACGTCGCCGGCGTTGGCGGCGCCGACCACGAGCGCCGGCCGTTGCGGGATGGCCAGGTTGTACGACGCGCACTCGACGTCGTACCGCTCGTCACCGGGGAGTAGTACCGGTCCGGTCGTCTGGGCGCTGAGCTGTGCTGCGTCCTGGCTGGGGTTCATCGAGCTTCGCCTTCCGCGTTCGATCGGAAACGGGTGACCGGATCCAGATGCGGTCGGGTGCCGATGAGTTCGACGATTCGGCGTGGATGAGAGCTGGTTCACATCGGGCGCTGCGGCTCACCTGCACCCGGTGCGCGTACTCGGCGTCCTGGTCCGCGCGGGAGTCGCCGGGCCTGTGCTGGGACGGCCCGGTGGATCCGTTCTTCCGGCTGCCCTTCTGGCTGAGCGCCAGGTGCTGCGGCGGGCGGAGGCTGTGGGCGTTCAACCGCACCCACCTGGACCTGCTGGCGGGATACGTCGGCGCTCGACTGCGTGAGCGGGGCTCGAAGCCAGGTGGCATGACGTTGGTGGCGCGACTGCCGAACTGGATCAAGGACGCCGGTAATCGGGACGAGGTGCTACGGACCATCGGTCGGCTCCGCGCCTCGGTTGACCGGCAGGGTTGATTCGATAGAGGTCTGTCAATAGATTGAGGGTGGGCAACGCCGGGTCCGGGCGACCGGGCGGCTGACAGGTCCACCCCGAGCCGGGCACCTCGGTCGTACGCGCCGACCAGACGCCGTGGCGCACCGCCGCGCCGCACCCAGGGCGGGTTGTCGCATCGCAACCGGGCAGGACGCGCACCGCCCCCATCCAAGCTCGATGGCAGAAGGACTTCTCATGAGGATTCTCCGTGCCCGCCCCGCCTCGACCGTGATGGTCGTCGCCGCGTTGGCCGCCACCCTGACCGCGACCGCAACGGCAGTGCTCACCGGCCCGGCCGGGGCCGCCCAGGGGTGCCAGGTCGCCTACACGCCCAACCAGTGGCCTGGCGGATTCACCGCCACCGTCAAGGTGTCCCCCGGCGACACCGCCGTCTCCACCTGGACCGTCACCTGGACGTACGCCGGGGACGAGCGCGTCACCAGCGGCTGGAACGCCACGGTCAGCCAGTCCGGATCGACGGTGACCGCCCGCAACGCCTCGTACAACGGCAGCATTCCGGCCGGTGGCTCCACCGAGTTCGGCCTCCAGGGCACGTTCGGCTCCAGCGGCGGCGCGCCGACCGGGTTCAGCCTGAACGGCGTGCCGTGCAACGGCGCCACGCCCCCGCCGACCACGCCCCCGCCGACCACCACGCCCCCGCCCGCCGGTGGCTGCACGGCGACGTACACGGTGACCAACCAGTGGCAGGGCGGCTTCCAGGTCGAGGTGCGGGTGACCGCCGGCGCAGCGCGATCACGGGCTGGACCACCAGATGGACCTTCGCCAACGGCCAGAGCGTCACCCAGTCCTGGAACACCACGCTGACCAGCAGCGGAGCCACGGTGACCGCCCGCAACGTGGGGCACAACGGCCGACTCGCGGCCGGCGGCAGCGCCAGCTTCGGCTTCCTCGGTAGCTGGACCGGCAGCAACACCCCGCCGGCGGTGAGCTGCACCGCCAGCTGACCACCGGCACCCGTCGGGGTCAGTGCTCCCCGGTCAGGTTCACGATGACCACCCCGGCGATGATCAGAGCGATGCCGGTGAGCTTGACCAACCCCACCGACTCGCCCAGGAACACCGCCCCGATCGCCACGATGGCCGCGGTGCCCAGACCCGACCAGAGGGCGTACGCGACACCGACGGGTATCTCCCTGACGGCCTGGGCCAGCAGGAGGAAGGCCAGCGCGTACCCGGCGAGGCAGGCCACCGTCGGCCAGAGGCGGCTGAAGCCGGCAGTGCTCTTGATCAGACTGGTCGCCAACACCTCGGCGAGGATGGCGATCCCCAGCAGCACGTACGCCATGCGCCCTCGCAGTCCTCGGTGGTCGATGACACCCTCGATGCCCAGGCTAGTGCCGGCGATGTCGACGTCCGGCCGCCGCCCCATGTCGCCGCTACCTCGGGGGCACGACCTCTCTCATCGAACCCCTATGGAGCTGATGGCACAAACGAATCAGACGCCTCAGCCGTGATTCCCGGTCGCCCTCCCTCCGTGCGCCGCGTGCCCTCCCTATGCCACGTCGCCCTTCCTCCGTGCGCCGCTTGGGTTGCGTTGTGGCGTTGCCGTTCGTCTGCCGCTTGGGTTGCGTTGTGGGGTTGCCGTTCGTCTGCCGCTGGGGTCGGGATGCGGCGCCGCCGTTGGTCTGCTGGTTCGGCCACGATGCCCTGTTGCTGTCCGTCCTCCCGATGAATCGTTTACGACATCAGCTC
Source organism: Micromonospora tarensis (assembly GCF_016803395.1). Lineage (GTDB taxonomy): Bacteria > Actinomycetota > Actinomycetes > Mycobacteriales > Micromonosporaceae > Micromonospora > Micromonospora tarensis. The sequence continues at coordinate 65,001 of NZ_JAEVHL010000016.1, forward strand.
GATAGGTATCGAGGAGAGCCCGGGCGCTCCAGTCCTCAACCCTCAGCCGGGCAACCCGACCAGGGGCAATCCCGAGGGCTGCCGGAGGCCGCCGTGCCGTGCCGGGCCGTGCCGGGCGGGCCGTGCCGTGCCG
>NZ_JAEVHL010000017.1 GCF_016803395.1 Micromonospora tarensis
GTTCTTCGACGCGGGCAAGCCGGTCGGGGTGGGGGTCGGTGGTTAGGGGGTGGCGAAGGTTTGGGTGATTTTCTGGCAGAAGGCGGGGAGGTCGTCGGGTTTGCGGCTACTGGTCAGGTTACCGTCGGTTACGCACTCCTCGTCCACCCAGGTGGCACCGGCGTTGGTCAGGTCGGTACGCAGGGTGGGCCAGGAGGTGATGCGCCGGCCGCGCACCACGTCCGCCTCGATCAACGTCCACGGGCCGTGACAGATCACCCCGACCGGCTTGCCCGCGTCGAAGAACGCCCGCACGAACCGCACCGCGGCCGGGTCACCGCGCAGGAAATCCGGATTCGCCACCCCGCCGGGCAGCACCAACGCGTCGTAGCCGGCGGCGTCCGCCTGGTCGGCGGTCACGTCCACGTCGTACGTCTTCGACTCGTCCAGGTGGTTGAAGGACTGGATGGAACCGGGCTTCAGCGAGACCAGCTCGACCGTCGCGCCGGCGTTCTCGACCGCCTCCCGCGGCTGGACGTACTCCACCTCCTCGACGCCGTCGGCGGCCAGGAAGGCGATCCGCTTGCCCTGCAATGTCGCTGCCATCTCGGTACATCTCCTTTCCGGGGGTACCTCAACTCCCTTCCCGAGCCCGAACGCCCGAAACAGGCCGGACCGACGCGAACCGCCGAAGGCCGTCTGACCAGCGGCGGACCGGTCACCACCCAGGTTTGGCCCGGAGGGCGGTGGGGACCCGGGGAGGCATGGCAGGAGCAGCAGCGGAACAGCGCCGGCTCGCCACCGTCGTGGAGAGCTGGCTCGGACGCCCCGTCCTGATCGTCGGTGATGCCATGTTGGACGAATGGCGGTTCGCCGACTCCGACCGGCTCTGCCGGGAAGCACCTGCCCCGGTGCTCACCCTGCGCCGGAGGATCTCCGCCGCCGGTGGGGCCGCGAACACCGCTGTCAACGTCGCCGCCCTCGGCGGCCGGGCGGCGCTGGTGGCACCGGTCGGCGCCGACGTCGCCGGGGACGAACTGCACGACTGCCTGGACCGCGCCGGCGTCTGGGACCGTACGGTCAACCAGCCCGGACGACCCACCCCGGTGAAGCGGCGGATGCTGGCCGGCAACCAGATCCTGCTGCGCGAGGACTCCGGCGACCCGGACGACGCACTCGACCAGGACGGTGTGGACCGGCTGCTCACCGCCCTGAGCTGCGCCACCGAGGAGCTACGCGCCGCCGCCGGCGGGGAGGCCCCGACCCTGGTGGTCTGCGACTACGGCCTGGGCGCGCTGCCCGCGCCGGTCCGCGCGTGGCTGGTCGAGCACCGCGAGCGGTACGCCACTGTCGCGCTGGACGCCCACGACCTGGCCGACTGGCGGGGCCTCGCGCCGACAGTGGTCACCCCCAGCTTCGCCGAGGCGACCCGGCTGCTCGCCCGCGCCGGTGGCCGGACCCGACCGACCGGCGGACCCGAACTGCACCTGGAGCACCCCGACGGCGACCCGGTCGACGGGCCGTCCGAAATGACAGCGGGCGCGGCGCCGGGCGGGGTACGCGCCGGCGTCGCGGAGCCGGCGCCGGACGACCGTCGCGGGCCGGTCGGTGAACCCACAGCGAGCGAGGGACGGGTGGCCCTGACCGGCGACGGGCTCAGCGTCACCGGCACCGGCGTCACCGTGAACACCCAGGCCGGCGCGGGGGTCGACCGGGCCGTCCTGGCCGAGTCGCGCCTGGCCGAACTGCGCGCGCACACCGGTGCCGACGTGGTCGCGGTGACCCTGGACACCGAGGGCGCGGTGGTCGGCGGCGCGGACGGGGAGCCGCGACGCAGCCACAGCACCCCGGTCCCGGCGAGTCACGCAGTCGGTGCCGGGGACGCCTACCTGGCGGCGATGACATTGGCCCTGGCCGCCGACGCGCCGCTGCCCACCGCCGCCCAGCTCGCCCAGTTGGCGGCCACCATCACCGTCTCGGACACCGGCACCTGCGTGTGCCGGCGGGACGACCTGCTCGCCGCGCTGGGCCAACCAACTGGCACCACGAGCTATCCCGGGCTGGTCGGCAACGACGAGTTGGACGCGATCGTCGCCCAGTACCGCGAGGCGGGACGGTCGGTGGTCTTCACCAACGGCTGCTTCGACGTGCTGCACCGCGGGCACGTGCGCTACCTGGAACAGGCCCGCGCGTTGGGCGACCTGCTCATCGTGGCGGTCAACTCGGACGGCAGCGTACGACGGCTGAAGGGCCCGGACCGGCCGGTCAACCCGGTGGAGGACCGGAGCGCCCTGCTCGCCGCGCTCTCCTGCGTGGACCACGTGGTGGTCTTCGAGGAGGACTCGCCCGCCGACCTGATCGAGGCGGTCCGGCCGGACGTGTACGTCAAGGGCGGCGACTATCCGCCGGAGCTGGTGCCGGAGGCGCCGCTGGTGCGCCGGCTGGGCGGTCAGGTGCGCACCCTGGGCTACGTGCCGGACCGGTCCACCTCCGCGATCATCGAGCGGATCCGGTCGCACAGCCAGGACCCGGCTCCGCACGCCACGGACCGGGCGCCCGATGAGTCGCTGAGCGCCCGTACCCAGGCGTCGTGAACCGCCCTCTCGACCTCGGCACCCCGGCGGAGTTCCGCACCGACCGGCTGGTCGACGTGCTGATTCCCACCCGGAACCGGCCAGCCGAGTTGGCGGTAACCCTGGGCGGGCTCGCTGCCCAGGAGGGGCTGCCCGGCTTCGGGGTGGTGGTCAGCGACCAGTCCGACGGGGACCCGGCGTACGCGCACCCGGCGGCGGCCACCATGGTCCGGGCGCTGCGCCACCGTGGTCACCCGGTGCTGCTGACCCGGCGGCTGCCCCGGCGCGGGTTGGCCGAACACCGGGCGTACCTGCTCGCCACCTCGGCCGCCCGGTACGTCCTCACCCTCGACGACGACGTCTGGCTGGAACCGGGTGCGCTGCACCGACTGGTCACCGCGATCGGTGAGCTGGGCTGCGGGTTCGTCGGCAACGGTGTGCACGGGCTCTCCTACACCGACGACCTGCGGCCCGAATCACACGGGCACTACGAGGAGTGGGTCGGCCCGCCGACGCCCGAGCGGATCCGACCCGACACCCCCCAGTGGAACCGCGCCCGAATCCACTCGGCGGCCAACCTGCTGCACATCACCGAGCAGCTGGCGCTGCCGCCGGGCGCGTGGCGGGCGTACAAGGTCTCCTGGATCGGCGGGTGCGTGCTCTACGACCGGGCCAAACTCGTCGCCGCCGGTGGCTTCGACTTCTGGCGGCGGGTGCCGGAGAAGCACCAGGGCGAGGATGTGGCCGCGCAGCTCGCGGTGCTGTCCCGGTACGGCGGGGCGGGCATCCTGCCCAGCGGCGCGTACCACCTGGAGTCTCCCACCACTGTCACCGACCGGGACGTCGAGGCGTGGGAGGCCGTGCTCGCCGACGAGGACGCCCCGCAACCGGCCTGAACTACGAGCTGAGCAGCTCCCGGGCGGCCTCCAGCACCTCGACCACCGGGACGTCGGCGACGAACGAATCCCGGTGCGGGCACTCGCCGTCACCCGGCCGGTGCGGGTAGATGCCGGGCGTGCAATCCACCCCACAGACCGGGCAGTGCACCGTCCAGGAGCAGATCGGCCGGTGCCGGCCGCGCAGCGGACTCCCCGTGTTGATCAGGTTGCCGACCCAGAAGATCCCCACCGTCGGCGTACCCACCGCTGCGGCCAGGTGCAGTGGGCCGGTGTCGTTCGAGACGACGAGCGCGCAGTCGGCGTAGCAACCGACCAACCCGGAGAGGCTGAGCGTGCCCACCTGCGGGCGCACCGGCACCTGGGCCGCGGCGACCACGCGGTCCACCACCTCCCGCTCGGCGGGCGTGCCGGTGACCAGCACCTCGTAGCCGTCCTGGTGCAGGGCGCGGGCCACCTCGGCGAAACGCTCGGCGGGCCAGCGGCGGCGGGTGTCGCTGGCACCCGGATGCAGCGCCACCCGGGGTCGACCCGCCGGGCCGAGCACCCGGGCCGCCTCGGCCCGGTCGGCGGCGGTCACCGCAAGCGTCGGCACGACGGTGGTGGCCGGCGCTCCCACCAGCGCCACCACCTCCAGATAGCGGATCACCTCGTGCTGGTAGTAGACGTAGCGGAGCCACCGGTCCAGCGGCGGCGCGTCGTCGGCGCGCAGCCCGACGGTGAGCCGGGCACCGAGACGACTGATCAGCGGGTTGGAGTTGGCACCGCCACCGTGGACCTGCACCGCCACGTCGAAACCGGTGGCCGCCGCCACGAAATCGTCGATCGACGACTCCGGCTCGCCCGGGTCGGCCGCACGAATGCCGGGTGCCGGCGGCACCACCAGCACCCGGTCCACCGGGCCGGGCCGGTCGCGCCAGAGCTTCGCGTGCCACGGCGCACCGAGCAACACGATCTCCGCCGAGGGGTACGCGCCGCGCAGCGCCTCCAGCGCCGGCAGGACGAAGATGAAGTCGCCGAGTGCGTTCGCGCGCAGCACCGCGATGCTCCGCACGTCGGGAAGGGGCTCGGCGGTCGGGCCGAGCAGGGACGGGGTGACCACGCAGCCCGCTACGGGCGGTCGATCTCGCCGAGGGTGTCCGGGCGGTGCAGCTCCCGGTCCGCGGCGGGATCGGCCGGCATCGCCGTACCCGTCCAGGAGTCACCGGAGCGTGGCCCGGTGCGACCCACGGTGATGGTGCGCGGTGCGGGCCGGCTCGCCCGGGGCAGCCGGACCCGGAGCAGGCCGTGGTCCATGACCGCGTCGATGGTGTCCGGGTCGACCCGGGACGGCAGGTTGACCCGGTACTCGAAGCCCCGGGTCTCGAAGCCGCCCGGGATGCCCTGGTCGGCGTTGACCTCCGCCTCCGAACGGGCTCGTACGCACAACTCGCGGTCGTCCAGCTCGACCGCCACCTCCTCCGGCGCCACACCCGGCAGCCGGACCACGACCTCCCAGCCGTCCGAGGTCTCGGTCAGCTCCACGTCGGACGTGCCGGCCCGGCCGCCGACCAGGCGACTCAGCTCGGCGCGCAGTGACTGCAACTCCCCCATCGGGTCCCAGCCCTGCTGCCGGCCGCCCCGCCAGCCCCGGCCGAAGCCGCCGCTCTGCTGCTCGCTCATCACACCTCTCCGATCCGCTGGGCGGCCTTGGGCGGCCGTAGTGAGCTGGGCGCGTCCAGGCCGGCGTCCCGGTCGACACCCACGCCCAGCCGGTCGACCAGCTCACCACCGAGCCAGGCGCTGATGCCGAGGATCGCCACCGCGACCACCTCGATGGCGATCAGCGCGCCGCCGGCGGCGCGGGAGTCCGCGTTGAGCCGGACGGCCCACACGGCGGCGAAGAGCAGGATCACCGCGATGTTCGCGGCCGCGTGCAGCAGACCGACCCGCTTCGCACGGGTGCCGGTCGGAATCGCCAGCAGGTCGAACGAGCCGGCCGCCGCGGCGAGCAGGCCACCGATCAGCGCGACGGTGATGTTCCAGTACGCGACCTCGCCAAGGAAGTCGGGACCGCCGACGGTGTCCACGATGTCGAACAGCACCGCCGTCACCAGCAGGGCGACCGGGAACATCACCAGCATCGGGTGGACTGGGTGACCCAGTACCTTGAGTCGGCTCTCCATCTCTCGGCCTCCACTGGTCGGCGTCCTGCGGAACGATGTCGTTGCGGCGGGCGCGTCGGGTGAGGCCGTACCCCCGGCGACCGGACCCAAACCTCGCACTGGCCACCCCGCCTTAGGCTGACGACCGGTGGTGCCCCGCCATCGGGTCAACGGCTGAGGGAGGACCAACGTGACGGTGGAGATCACTTCCCACGAGGAACTACGCGAGCTGCTCGGCGTGCCGAGCGCGCGGGCTGCCAACAAGGACCGCACCCGCCTGCACCAGCGCGACCGCGACTGGCTCGGCGCCTCGCCGTTCTGTCTGGTGGCCACGGCCGGCGCGGACGGCAGCTGCGACGTCTCCCCCAAGGGGGACCCGGCCGGGTTCGCCCTGGTGCTGGACGACACGACCATCGCGCTGCCGGAACGGCCGGGCAACCGGCGGGCGGACGGCTACCGCAACATCCTCGACAACCCGCACATCGGGTTGGTCTTCCTCATCCCGGGCCGGACCGACACGCTGCGGATCAACGGGCGCGCCCGGCTGGTCAGGGACGCGCCATGGTTCGACGAGATGGTGGTCAAGGGGCACCGGCCGGTGCTCGCCGTGGTGGTGGAGATCGAGCAGATCTTCTACCACTGCGCGAAGGCGTTGCTGCGCTCCGCGCTGTGGCAGCCGGAGACCTGGCAGCCCGAGGCGCTGCCGTCCCGAGCCCGCCTGATCAAGGAGGTCGAGGCGCCGGTGGAGAGTCTCGAAGACCTGGAACAGCACTACGGGCCGGAGTACGTCACGAAGATCTATACCTGATCTCCGCGTCTCCGTTGGCTCGAATCAGCCCGTCGTCGGGGCGGACCGGCTCCCGGGAGATCCCGGAGCCGGTCTCCGGCCACGAACCGAACCGGTCGTTGTGCAGGTGCGCGAAGAGGTAGCAGATGCCCTCACACTCGGCGTCCGGCAGCGCCATCGTGGGGTCGGCGCGAACCGCCTCGTAGTAGGCCTGGCCCAGCGCGACGATGAAGCCTCGGCAGTAGAGGAAGCCATCGTCGGACCCGTCGGTCACCTCGTGGATGTCCTCCCGGTCGATCTCGTGCAGCTTGCGCTCCACCACCCGGTCGAGATCGGTCAGCTCCTGCCGGGTCAGCTCGGCGGCCAGCTGTCCGAGCCGGTCCAGGAGAGGATCCAGCCACCCCTCGATCGCGTAGGACGGGCCGTCCTCGTCGTCATCGTCGGCGGGGTCACGCTGGAGGATGGCCTGCCGTAGCGCCAGGGGCTCGGCACCCAACCCGGCCCACGCGGACTCGATGAGGGCCCACAGTCGGGCCTCGTCGGCGGGGGTGGGCATCGACTGCGGAGCATCGGTGGTCACGGTCACCGCCGGACCGTATCCACCACCACCGACGTTCCTAGCGCCCCCAAGTGGGCGGACACCATCCAGCGGTGACCGTCCGAGCGGCAATATGCCGTGGCAGCCGGCAGCACCTCTCCCGCATGCTGTGCGAGGCCAGCGCAGCACAAAGGAGACCGCGATGCGGAAGATCCCCACTCTGTTCCGACGCGACCCGGAGGACATGCGCCGGGTGACGTCGGATGTCCACCCGGACTGCCGGTGGGTTCTCGACGGCGAGGGAGTCGCCACCCGGAAGTACGACGGAACCTGCGTCAGGTACGACGGCGAACGCTGGTGGGCTCGGCGCGAGGTCAAGCCGGGTAGGACCACGCCCCCGGGGTATCAGCCGGTCATGACCGACGACGTGACCGGCAAGACCGTCGGCTGGGAGCCGATCGAGCAGTCGGCCTTCGCCACGTTTCATGCTGAGGCGCTCGACGCGACTGTGGACGCCGACCAGGTCACCGGCCCACAGCCGGGCGCGACCTACGAACTGGTCGGGCCGAAGGTGAACGGCAACCCGGAGAAGGCAGTTGGCCACCAGCTCGTCCGCCACGGCTTCTGCACCCCCGGGGACGAGGAGGAACTGCGCAAGGCACCGCTGGACCACGACGGGCTGCGTGACTGGCTGCTGGGTCACCCGGGCTGGGAGGGTGTGGTCTGGCACCACCCGGACGGCCGAATGGCGAAGCTCAAGCGTCGCGACTTCCCCTTGGCGTCGTCGTCGCCACCGGGCCACATGTCGGTGCCACGATCCCGGTAGCCACGACGACGGAGCCGGCCCCACCCAGGATGGGCGGAGCCGGCAGAGGTTGGTCGCTGCCCGGTGGGGCGCGGGTCGAGTCATCGCGGTGACCCGACCCGCCTCATCAGTTGAGGTTCATCCGGTCGCAGGGAATCCACTCACCGACCGAGACCCCCGGTCGCCGGCCCACCAGCCCGCACGGCAGCGCCGCCGGCGGGACACCCAGTCGGGGGGCGATGGTGTTGTAGGCCAGCCGACCCATCACGTCGTAACCGCCCGGCGTGGGGTGCACGCCGCACTGGTCCAGATAGCTTTCCGGGATGGACTGGTAGTCGATCCAGGTCGGCACGCGGTCGCCGTACTCGTCGATCACCAGCATGCTGCGATAGATCGCGTCATTGACCTTGGCTTCGCTGTCCGGGAGCCAGGCCGGGCTCGGACCCGGTGGGGTCGTGCAGCCATCGGTGCCGTGCCCGGCGCTGTACTGCACCCAGGACGGGTACATGACGACGTCCGGGTCCAGGTCCAGCGCCGTGTCGAAGAGCGCCCGGTAGGTGCGCTCGAAGGCGGTGATCTGTGCCGAGGTGGCGTTCGACAGGTTGTTGTTGGTCCCACAGTTGAGCAGGATCAGGTCGGGTCGGTGCGTGGTGACCAGGTCCGCCATCCGCGACGACCAGTAGTTGCAGGTCACTCCCCCGACCGCTGCGACGACGAACTCGTGCGGTACGCAGGACTGGTCGAGCAGCCACCCCAGCTCCTTTCGGTAGCCGGCGGTCACCGATTCGGTCATCGTCGCGCCGCTGGTGATCGAATCGCCCACGGTCAGAATCTTCACTGTGGGTCGCCCGGGGGTGGGGCAGGCGGCAGCGGAGGTCTGGGCGGCGACGGGTGTTTCCGAAGGGATGGACAGGCCGACTGCCACGAGGACGAAGGCGATGGCACCCACCAGTACGGAACGTGGTTTCATCGGCTCTTCCCCGCCACCAACACGGCGACCTGCTCGCCCCGGACCAGATCCGGCACTGCCATTGCCATCATGAAACTGACGGTACCGTCTCCGCATTCAGTGCCAAATGCGGCACTTACCTTCACCAGGCGTCAGGGAGTGCCGGCCGGAATCCCCACGTCATCGGGTTCATCCCGCGCTCGGTCAACGTGGTCCGATGCGCGGCGGTCCTCGGCGCGGGTCTGCCGCCAGGCGTAGGCGGCCAGGAAGAACGCCGCACCGGCCCAGACCAGGCAGTAGGCGCCCAGGCCCACAGCGCCGATCGACTCGTGCAGCCCGAAGTAGCCGATGACGAACTGTGTCGTCGGCAGCAGGAACTGGAGCATCCCGAGCACCGTCAGTGGCGTCCGGACCGCCGCGAAACCGAACAGCACCAGCGGCAGCGCGGTAACCAGGCCGGCGCCGACGAACAACACGGACCGGACCGGACTGCCCCCGAAGTGGCTCCGGCCGGTCGCCGACAGGAAGGCGAGATACCCGGCGGCGGGGACGGCCAGCGCCGCGGTCTCCACCGCCAACGCCCGCCAACTCGGCACTGCCGCCCACTTGTGAAACAGCCCATAAACTCCGAAGGTGGCGGCGAGGCCGATCGCCACCCACGGTGGTCGTCCGGCGTCGATCCCCAGCCACACCACGCCCGTTGCGGCCAGAGCCACGCCGATCCACTGCGCGATCGCCATCCGCTCCCGCAGCACGGCCAGGCCAAGAAGTGCGGTGAAGAGCGGGTTGATGTAGTAGCCGAGGGCCGCCTCGATCACCCGCCCGTTGTTGACCGCCCAGATGTAGAGGCCCCAGTTCACACCCACGAAGCAGCCAGCGCCGGCCAGCAGCGCCAATACCCGTGGCTGCCGCCGGATCGCCCGCACCCAGCCGAGGTCGCGCTGGATCGCCAACACGACGGCGACGAAGACCAGCGACCAGACGATGCGGTGGGCGAGAATCGCCGGCGCCGGCGCCGGGTCCAGCAGCGGCCAGTAGAGGGTCAGCAAACCCCAGACGAAGTACGCTGCGGTTCCGGCCGGCACGCCGGTGCGGGCGCGGCGCATCACTTCTGCGGCTCGGTGAGGAACAGCCCGAGCACCAGCGCCACCAGGGGGATCAGACAGATGATGGTGAACACGCCCTGGGGGCCCCACGCTTCCGCTGCCACGCCGAGGACGGGCGCGATGAGGCCGCCGATGCTCACGGCGAGTCCGAGCGTCACGCCGGCTGCGGTGCCGGGCCGCGCCGGCAGGTAGTCCTGACCCAGCTTGACCAGCACGGCGAACGGGATGTTCAACGCGATGCCGGCGAGCACCGCGAGCAGGAGCGGCGGGTACTCCCCGGGCGTGAACCGCAGGCCGACCAGCGCGGGTACGGCGACGACCGCGCCGAGCTGCACGGTGCGGACCATCCCGACCCGGTCGGCGATCCGGCCGCCAAGCAACGTGCCGAGAACCCCGCCGACCAGGAAGGCGGCCAGCGCGGCCCCGGCGAGGCTCCTGCCCGCACCCAGATGGCGGATCCAGAACAATTCGATGAAGGTGATCGCGCCGAAGAAGGCCACCGATCTGACGGTCTCGATGCAGGTCAACACCAGGAACGGAACCCAGCGGTCCGGGCCGTGGTCCGAGACCCTGCGGGCGGCCGGCCGCGGCAGCCGATTCCGGTACAGCAGGAAGCCCATGAGCACGGCCGGCGGGATGAAGAGCGCGGTCGCTCCGACACCCATCGCGATGAGTGCGGGAGTGGCCAGTACCGGTGCCAGGAAGAATCCGACACTGCCGCCGGCGGCGAAGATGCTCATCGCTGTGGCGCTCTCGCCCGCCGCCACCCGGGCCGACTTCCCCGCCGCCGGATGGAACATCGCCACGCCGAATCCCGAGGCACAGAGCAGCAGCCAGACCGCCACGTAGGTGTGCACGAGACCGGAAAGACCGAGACCGATTCCGGCCAGCGTCACGCCCGCCCCGGCGAGCCAGTCGAGCCGGTAACGGTCGACGGCGACGCCGATGAACGGCTGCGGAATGGAGCTGCCCAGGGTCGCGGCGAGCGTGAGACCGCCGGCGGCCACGTAGCTGTAGTGGCGATCCAGCACGAAATACGGGACGCAGGCCGGCACAAGACCCTGGTAGAGGTCGTCGACCGCGTGGGCTGCGCTCCACAGTCGCATCCGCCGCCACGCCGACGAATGCTCGTCCGGCGTCAGCACCGTTCCAGGGTTGGCCGGGTCCACTCGGCTGCCTGTCTCCGTCACGATCAGCTCTCTCGTTGGGGTGTCGCAGGAAGAATGCCCGGTCGCCCCGGCTGCCGACTATCGATATCCTGCCGACTTATGTCGCCAAGCAGCCAAGATGTCGACGGCAACGCCCGGGTGCCCTTGGCCGACCGCGACCGAATCGACTGGCACACCCACGCGCGCCATCAACTGATCTGCCCCCGCAACGGCGTGCTCGGGGTGTCGACGCCGACCGGGCTGTGGACCGTCCCACCGGACCGGGCGGTGTGGATTCCGGCCGGTGTCGCCCATTCCCATCGGGCGTACGGCCCCACCGACATGCGCGCGATCATGTTCGACCGGCCGCTGAACCCGCTGGGCGTGGAGCAGCCGACCGCCCTGGCCGTCTCGCCGCTGCTGCGCGAGGTGATCGTCAAACTCACCGACGGTGAGGAGTTGACCGACGAGGAACGGCTCAACCTCGAACGTGTGGCACTCGACCAGCTCCGCCGGACGGTCATGTTGCGCCTGCGCCTGCCGTACCCGGCCGATCCCCGGCTGCGGGATCTTGCCGAGATCCTGCTCGAAGACCCCACCGACCGCCGCACCCTCGGCGAGTTGGGCATGGCCGTCGGCGCCGGCGCACGTACCCTCAGCCGACTGTTCCGGGAGCAGACCGGAATGTCGTTCCCGCACTGGCGCACCCAGCTGCGGCTGCACCACTCACTCACGTTGATCGCCGAGGGCGCGTCGGTGACCACCACCGCAGCGGCCAGCGGTTACAGCGGTCCCAGTGCGTTCATCCAGGCGTTTCGCGCCTACTTCGGGATGACGCCGGGCGAGTATTGCCGCAGCCGGCGGGGCTCCGACCCGTCGCCGACCTCACACTGAGCGGGCGGGGTCCGGGTCGCCGTACGGCCGGCAGCGGCCACCTCGCCACTCGACCACCCGTCAGATCCGTGCCAGCCCAACCCACTGCGCCGGGGCTCCGCGATTCCGACTCACGTGTCACGATCTCGGCCATGCGTCTTCCGTTCGGCCTGCTCGTCGCATCCGTCGTGGCTGGTCTGCTCTCGGCTGCGGCGGCGCTGCTCGCCAGGCCGGCCGCGGCGCTGCAGTTCGGCCTGGCCATGCTGCTCGCTCTGCTCGGCTACGTCCTGCTGGGTCGCGGTGCGCGCCGCGTACGGTGGGCCATCGCCGCCGGTGTCGGACTCCTTGCCGTGGTGGCGGCGATGAGACTGCACTGGTATCAGGAGCAGGTCGTCGAAGTGGGCTGGCTGACATACGGGCCAGCGGCAGCAGAGCCGTCCAGCTTGGGGCCATGGCGCGACTCGGTCGACCGGCAACGGCTCGCCGCACTGGGTTCGGCGCTGGGCGCGGCCTGTCTCGCGGCCGGCGTGTTGGCACTACCGTCCCGCGACAGGCGGCGGGGTGTGGCCACGACACTCTTCGCGCTGCTGCTGCTCGCCTGGTTCGGGCTGGGCGCCACCCCGGAGTTCGTCGACTATCCGCTGCCGGACCTGCTCGGGACGGTCTGGCCGGCGCTGCTCGCCGCTCTGGTGACGCTGGGCGCACTCGCGCTGTCCGGGTGGCGGGCCGACCGACGTTGGCTGCTCCCGGTGGGGTTGTTCCTGCTGTCACTCGCAGCGGCTGACGCGTACTCGGTTCTCGCCGGGGTGTGGTCGGGCTGGTGGGAGATGGCCAATCCGGACCGGAACGCCTTCCTGGAACTGGGCATGGCGGTGAGCACCTCCACGAAGGATCCTCTCCAGCTGTCGTCGGCCGTGGAGACGACGATCCCGCTCGCCGGGGCGGCACTGGCGGCCGCCGGCGCACTGCGCAGCTCCCGCGAAACCACGGACCGGATGGGCTTCCCGCTAATGGATGACGAAGGCCGGGACACCGTTGACGGTGACGACGACAACACCTCTTCGGCCTAGTAACTCTCGATTAACACGGTTGCCCATGCAGACAGCAGAAAGGGGGACTCTGACCCTTTTCCAACTAAGCCGACGCCGTTCCGCACCGGCTGCGCGAGCGTTCGACCGAAGCGGGACCGCCAGCAGGCGCACGAGTCCGTCCCCCTCGGCCCGGTCGGCGCAGCCCACGAACGCGAGGCATAACTGCGTGGTCTGCTGCTGGAGGGGCGACGGCTGCGTTCATGCTGAAAGGGCACTCCAGCACGGCTATCCCATCTTGCTTCTCCGCTAACCAACGGTAATATCTCCATGTTTTGATCAACAACGGGGAGGAAGATCCACATGCGATGGAAGTTTCCGGCCGGCGCCCTGATAGCGCTGGCTCTCTTCATTCCGGCGGCCCCGGCGGCGGCGCAAGCCGCATCGCCCGGGCTGAATGCGGCCTGCCAGACGGTCGAGCGCAAGGTCTACACGGATATCCGCGAACTTGTCACCATCGACCTGGATACCGCCACCACCGTGCAGGTGCGAGTGCTGGCCGCCCAGATCCTGGCCACGGCGAACAAGGAGTCGTTGCCCGTTCTGCCTGACGCAATCCAGGACAAGCTCGACGGCACCTCGGACGAACTCCGCGCATTCCTCAAGTCGGACGTGCAGAATGCCTGGTCAGTGGCGCTGCGGATCTCGGTGGTCCAGACGTTGACGGACGCTGGCCCCAACGTGAAGGAGGCCGCGCAGAAGGTGCTCGATGCCCCGTCCATCGACACCTACCTGGCTTACCTGAACAACGGTCTGTACGAGGCACGGGCGCTCGACTGCGCGTCTCAGCCCACGCCGACGCCGAGCGCGACCGCCACGCCGAGCGCCACGCCCAGCGGTACGCCGACCGTCGCACCGACCGCCACGCCCTCCGTCAGCTCGGGCGCTGCCGGCGGTAACGGCGGCGGACTGCCGGTGACCGGTGCCAACACCCTGACCGTGGCCGGCCTTGGCGCCGCGCTTCTGCTCCTCGGCGGCGCGGGCTACGTGATCGGACGCCGACGCCGGTCCCGCTTCGTGGCATAGCGCACCCGTCGCGCCCGGCTCGGCACTTCGTCGAGCCGGGCGTGGTCAGACGGAGGTGTCCGCCCGGCATGGCCAGCGGCACCGCCGTCGACCTTTGAAAACGCCGAAGCCCAGGTCACTGACCTGGGCTTCGGCACCGAGCCGCCTGACGGAATCGAACCGTCGACCTACGCATTACGAGTGCTCGGTGACTATCGGAACGGTTGCGAACCGACCTACGCTGACCTGCGTCGGTGCCGCCTATGTAGGCCCCTTCCGTCAGATTCGCATCCCACCCGTGTCCTCAGAATTGTCCTCAGCCCGATGCTGCTCTGTGGCTATCACTCGGCTTGCCAAGCTGCGTGCCGCCCGCAACGTCTCGGGCTCCGGCAGCCACGTCACGCCCTCGCTCCGGTTCCGGCGCCCATCCTCCCGAGGCTTACCCAGTGCCACGCCCAAGGGGTCCGTTGGCCCGTCCACACTGCCGCCTCTGCGGAAGCCGATGGTGTCGCCCTGGGTGCCGGCAACGTACATGTGCCCACCCGACACCTGCCGAGCTGCGGGCCGTACCAGACGAATGCCAACGTCGCGCTGCCCCGCGATCGTGACGAGCAGCGCCTCCACCTGCACGGCCAGTTCCGCCACCCGACCCGATAGTTGCGACACCTCTTCGCGGACCTCGGTCACCTCTGCGCTCACGTGGCAGGTGACGCAACGCTCGGCCCTGCTGAGCAGCCAGGTCACCGTCCACCCGCACCCGCCGACGCCGATCACGCTCGCCAGGAGGGGATAGGTGCCGAACGGGATGGTCACCGGCGCCAGGTGGTCGACGAGGAAGAGGGTGGCCGCCAGAACGATCGCGGTTACGCAGAGGATCACGTAGCCGTATTCGGCGTGACGTCGAGGCGGGTCAACAGTGGCGAGGGGTCCCCCTGTGATATCCATCGTGGGAGTCTCGTTCACGAGACGGGGGGTGAGGCAATGATCACCCGCCGCAGTGTGCAGATAGTGAACCGTTGACGCAGCAACGGTTAACAAAGGTGTGACGTCCGGTGATGATCCACTACCCGAACGGGGTGTCAGCTCGCCCGGAAGGTCAACCGATACCGATGCGCGGCGTACAGATCCTGCAGACCGTCAGCGTGGGTCACGACCAGCAGCGGAACACCCTCCGGCACCTGATACGTCCGGCGCTCCGCCGGCGTCGGCTGCCGCGCACCCACCCACGAGCCAGGTTCCACGACGATGATTTCCGGCTCCACTGGGGTCCGCACCACCACGCCGCGTCCCCGTACCGCCTCTGCCAGGCCCTCTGTCCGCAATTGCTGCACCGCTGCCCGGGCCGTGATCGCGCTGACGTCGTAGGTCTGCGACAGGTCCCTTTCGGACGGAAGTCGGTCACCTGGTCTGAGCTGCCCAGACGTGATCCGGTCACGCAGAATGTCGGCCAGCTCGCGGCGGCCGACCTGCTCCGGGTCCGGGGTCACCGCCGCAGGCTAAGCCGCGCGACACATTGGGGCGGTGAGGTACCTGAGTACCGCAGACGCCTCCGGACTGTCACCACTGCGGTACGGTCGGGTATGGCGGGCCCGCCGGTTGTAGCGGTCGGCGGGCCGCCGCCCAGACCGCTACCTGGGGGGACACCTTGACACCCAAGCCACCGACCGAGCAGACCATCGGTCAGAAGCTCAAGCGCCACCGCAAGGCCGCCCGGCTCACGCAGGAGCGGCTCGCCGAGCGCGCCGGCGGGCTCAGCGTCGAGACCGTCCGGAAGCTGGAGCAGGGCGTACGCCGCAGCGCCTCGCTGCCCACCCTGCACGCGCTCGCCCGCGCCCTGAACGTGCCCACCAGCACGCTGATCGGCGACGCCACCGAAGCCGCCGCCCGCGCCGAACCCGACCACCGGCCTCTATCGCTGGCCGCGATCCGCCGCGTCATCGCCCCCGTACTCGGACTCGACGGGGCCATGCTGAACACGCCCGCCGGCGACCCGCCCACACTGGACGTGCTCACCGGCCGGCTGCGCACCGTCGACCGCAGCTACCAACGCAACGACTACGCCGCCGCCCTCGCCGCCCTGCCGCCGCTACTCGCCGACGTCCAGGCCGCCGTCGACGTCGCCGCCGACCGGAACCAGCCCGCCGCCCACGCGCTGCTCGCCCGCACCCGCCACCTCACCGGGAACCTGCTCATCCAGCTGCGCGCCGGCGACCTCGCCCAGACCGCCCTCGCCGGCGCCCTCGACGCCGCCCGCCAGTCCGGCGACCAGGTCGTCGCGGCCACCGTCATTCAGGGCATGTGCTGGCTGCTGATGCGGCAGGGCCGGCTCGTCGAGGCCGCCGAGCTGGCCACCACCACCGCCGACCAGATCGAGCCGAAGTTCTCCCGGGCCACCCCGGGACAGCTGGCGGCGTGGGGTTGGCTGCTGGTGGGCGGTGCGGCCGCGTACGCCCGCGACAACCAGCCGGGTGTCGCCGCCGACCTGGTCGACGCGGCGCAGGCCGCCGCCGTGCGGATCGGCGAGCGGGCACCGGAGCCGGGGCACCTGATGATGGTCGGCGGGTTCGACGCGGGCCGTGTGCAAATGGCGCGGGTGGAGAACGCCGCGGTGGCCGGCGACCCGGGCCGCGTGTTGGACCTGTCGCGGGTGGTGCCGGCCGGTCCGACGCCGGTCGGGTCGAGCTGGCAGCGTCACCGGCTCGATGTGGCGTGGGCGCACGCGCAGCGCCGCCAGCACCACGAGGCCACCGAGGTGCTGGTCGAGCTGCGGCACCTGGCACCGGCCTGGCTGCGGCAGCAGCGGTATGCGCGGGACATCGTGGACGTGATCGCTGACGGTCGCCGGCGGGCGATGACGGAGGACCTGGCGGATCTGGCGCAGGTCGTCGGCTACGTTCCCTGACCGCTCGCACGCGGTGTACCAGTTTGGTCACCGGATGCGGTTAGCGGTACGTGAGGTACCTGGATACCTCACCTCGCACCCTGGACTCTGAGGTCAGGACGCGGTAACTCACCGGTCACGCGGTGAGGCCGCGCCCCTCGGAGCGAGGGAGGCGAGCACCGTGCACTGGCCCTTCAACCGGCGACGGCAGCAGCCGGCACAGCGCATCGACGCGACCGGCCCTGCGACCGGCTACCCCAACCAGTCCGGCGCGCTCGGCCCGGCCGCTGTCGACGAGCTGCAGGCTCGCCGGCGGGCCGGGTCGCACTGGAGTCCGAGCCCGATCGACAAGCTGATCGACCCGTGGACCGCCCGGGACGGCAACTCGTGACCGCCCGGACCATGCCGGCCGCCGGCACTCGCGTATCCATGAGACCCGGGGACTGGCTCGTCGAGCCCGGGCGGCCCGGCCACATCCACTACGACATCCGGGTCGTCTCCATCCACGACTCCAGCGACCCCGCCTACCACTGGGTACGCGGTCACGGACTGGAGTGCACCTGGGAGTCCGCCGAGTGCACGGCCCCGTGGTGCTGGGAGGTCCTGGTCGACGTCGACGTCCTGGCCGAGGCCGCCGACGGGGCGACCCCGTGAGCCGCCTCGACGAGCCCGTCGACCGGGCCCACGTCGCCCACTCCGCCCGGCTCACCGTCAAGGCGCACGCGGACGGTCGGCGCTGCTGCATCGAATGCCCCGGCGACGACTGCGCGCAGGACGCGTGGGCCCGGCGCGCCCTCGGCATGGACCCTCGAACCACCCCGCCCGACGACCGGCCGCACCCGACGGCCGGCGGAACAACAACCGAAGGAGAATCATGGAGCAGCTCAAGTTCGTGAAGCCCAACCGGTGCGACAACAGCGGCCCGAACTGCCTGGAGATCGCCATCGACAAGGACAACAGCCGGATCCTCCGGAACTCGCGGCGGCCGGAGACGCAGATCGTCGTCGACGCTGACGAGTGGGCGGCGTTCGCTGACTCGCTCCGCGCTGGCCAGACCTTCTGACCGGAGCATGAACGAGGGGCCGGCCGCCAGTTCGGGGCCGGCCTCTCACGCGTCCCCGTCGACGTGCCTTGGCTGCATGCCCCGGATCCTCGCCACCTCCACGCACACCTGCGGCGGGGACCGCATCCCGTCCGACGAGCTCGGCTGGTACTGCGTCTGCCCCGAGCCGGAGTGCCAGCGCCGGCAGAACGGAATCTGGCCGACCGACCGAGCCGTCGAGCGACACCGGCGGGCCCGGCCCCGCTCGTGATCTAGCAGCGGCCCCGCTACTGCTCGGGCTCACCGGCCTTGGCCATGACCGCACTGCGCCGCAGCTGGTACGCGCCCCGGGTCGACAGCGGTTTGTACCGCCACCCGGTTCCCTCCGCGCCCCACTCCCGCAGCCGCTGATCCTCGTCCTGCAGGGACCGCTGCACGGTGCGCGCGGATATCTCCAGCAGCTCGGCCGCCTCCGCCGGGCTTATCCACACGCTGCCGCTCAACGCACGCCCCCTGCTCGTCTCATCTGGGGATGATCTCACGCCAGACACGCCGGCAGAAGCCACAGCGACACACGGTGACCCTAACGCCAGTTGCGCCAAGAGCGCCAACAGCGTCAAGATGGACACCATGACCGCCCCCGCCGTCAATGGCACCAAGTACCCTCCGGCCGTCGACGCCCTGCTGCCACAGGCCCGGGCACTCGTCGACGAACTCGGCGAGGTCCCGTCACGGAACCGCCTGATGCGCGAGTACAAGATCGGTGCACCGAAGGCCGACGAGCTTCGCGACCTACTGATGACCCCACCCACTGAGCCGGCCGCCGACGTCGAGGAAGAGCCGATCGACCCGTGGGACAACGCCCAGCCGATCGACCCCGAACCCGCCCCGACACCCGCCGGGTCCGACGAACCCGGGTCGGTCACTGAGGACGCCGACCCGCCAACGGCCGACCCGGAGGACGAGGACCGCCCGCGCCGCCGATGGTTCCGGCGCCGGAAGTCGGCCGAAGCGTCGCCGCAGGTCCCGACCCCCGGACACCCGGGTAAGCCGGCCGCCGTCGCACCGGCACCCGCCGGGACCGCCGAGCGGAAATCGCTCGTACGGATCCGCTGGGGCGTGCGCCTGGTCCTGACCCTCGGGGTTGCCGCGAGCATCGCCGGGAACGTGCTGCACGCCCAGGACAGGCTCATCAGTCAGGTCATCTCGGCGTGGTCGCCGCTGGCGCTGCTGCTGACGATCGAGCTGATCTCCCGGGTGCCGGTCCACTCCCGTCGGCTGGCCGTGGGCCGGTGGGCGGCGACCGCGCTGATCGCCGGTATCGCGGCCTGGGTGTCGTACTGGCACATGGCGGCCGTCGCGTCCCGGTACGGGGAGACGAACGGGTCTCAGTACCTACTGCCGCTGTCCGTCGACGGCCTGGTGGTCGTCGCCTCGATCTGCCTCGTGGAACTGGGTGGCCGGATCGCCACCGCAACCAAGCACGACAAGTAGCCCCCGGGGCGCGGCCTACGCCTGGACAGCCAGCCGCGCCCCGGGACCCTCCCCGAAAGGAAGGCACCCATCATGACGACAATCCACCAGATACGCGGGAAGGTGCCCGCTGACTCGCCGCTCCGGGCACTCGCGGGCAAGACCGTGACCGCGCCCGCGGGCACCCCCTCGGAGGTAGCCGCGAGGGTCACCGAGATGCGCCTCGCCCGGATCGACCCGGTCATCCTGGCCGCCCGGCACATCCCGTGGACGCCGATCGTGCTCGCCGGCGCGGGCGCGGTGCTCGTCGACGTCGCCGTGATCCTCGCGGCCATCCTCGGCGGTCACAACCTGATCGCGTGGACGGCCGCCGGCGTCGGCCTGGTGCTCGGTCTGCTGCTGCTGGTGGCGTGCATCCACCTGCAGATGGACCGCTGATGGTCACCCAGCAGTACCGCCTGCACATCTACGACGGCACGTACGAGGTGCTGCACGGCCGCCAGCACCTGGTCTTCATCGACTTGGACGTGCCCGGCTACGAGAGCACCCTCGACCGGCACCTGTGGGCCCTCACTCGGGACGCGCTGGCCGCGAACGAGCCGATGGACGCGCCGCGCATGGAGGTCCGGGATCCGGCCGGCACGGTGGTGCGGAACTGGACGGCGCACTGATGCTGCTGCTTCACGCACTGCTGGTCGCCGCGCCGACGCCCAGCCCCTCTCCGTCTCCGTCGTCCGCGCCTGGTGCCGGGTCGGCGGCGGTGCTCGAGCACGCCATGTCGCCGACGACCGTCGCGATTTTGCTGCTGCTGGCCCTGCTCATCGACTGGATGTCAGTCGGACCGAACTCGCTGCGTGACAGGGTTGCGTTCGTGGTCGCCGTGCCCACGATCCGCGAGGGTTTCGACGGTAGCCCGCTCGACCAGTGGACTGTCGAGACGCTCAGCAAAATGATCCAGAGCCTGCTCGACTCCACCGGCGGCGCGTACATCGCCGGCGCGAGCATCAACTACATCCTCGGCGCGGGCATCGGGTGTCTGTGGATCTACGCGGTCGGCTGCATGTTGCCGATCAAGCTCAGCAAGAGGTTGGGGCGGTTCGCCACCCTCACTTTCCCGGCGTCCGGGCTGCGCAGGCTCAACGCGCCGTTGTGGTGCGTGGCGATCCTGCTCGGCCTGATGTCCGACCTGCCCGGCGGCCTCGTCGGGGACATCTCCCGCGCCCTGGTCGACGTGGCGGCGGACCTCGTCGCGCCCCTACCCGAGCTGCTCTTCGGAGGTGGAGAGTGACCCCCGCACTGCTGGCCGCGACCAGCGACCCCGACCGTGGATGGGGCGGGCCGATCGCGCTGCTGATCGCGATCGTCGTGTTCCTGACGGTCATCGGCATTCAGGAGTACATCAACCCGGAGAACCCCTCCCCCACCGGGGACCAGGGGAGTGGTGTCACCGCGAACCCCAAGGTCAACTCGGTGTCAGACACCGATGACACCGAGCCTGACACCAGTTGGTGGGGACGGATCCGCGACGTCGGCGGCCGCCGGGTGCGGGTCGTCGACGAGCCGGTCGACGACGAACTGGACCTGGACCTCGACGACGAGGACGAGCCGGAAACGGTGGAGAAAGCCGTCGCCCGGATGGTCGGTGAGCGCCAGTCGTACATGGAGATCGTGCGGCACCTGATGACCGTGCACCGGGTGTCCGAGTCGACAGCGAAGCGGCGCATCCGCGAGCACCACGAGGCGGTCTGATCCGGGCAGCAATCAGCGCCCCCACCCGAACGCGGGTGGGGGCGCTGTTCGTCGGGATCCCGACGAATTCGTAGTGTCGTTGCTACTCACCGATACGGTGCCCGGCATGACCCGCACCCACCGACTCCTGCTCACCGCACTGTTGCTCACCGCTGCGCTGGCCGGCTGCGGAGGCGACCCGGATACGGCCGCCGCCCCGTCGGCGACCCCGGCCACCACGAGCGCTTCGCCGTCGCTCTCGCCGAGCCCGAGCCCACCGCCGAGTCCGTCGGTGAGCGCGTCGCCGTCGTACAAGCCGAAGCTGGCAACCGTGATGAGCGATGCCGGCGGCAGCTGCGTCTCGAAGGGGCGATGCGGCTACTACGTCGCCGGGTCAACCTGCAAGAACGTGGAGTGGTGCAAGAAGGCTCACCTGGTCGAGCCAGGCACGTGGGCGACCGACGGGGGGTCCGGGCCGACGGACTGCATGTGGGGGTTGTCGAAGGCGCCGGAGTACGGCGTTGACGATGGCGGCTACGCGTCGAGTTACACCGAGGTGGTGGTGCCGAAGGGTGCCATCTTCGACACGCACAACTGCGTCAACGATTGGGAGTGGCTGCATCCCTGACGGTCCGAGTCCGGACGCAACGAAGCGCCCCCGCCGGCCGGGGCCGAGGCGGGGGCGCTTGCTGGTTCGGGCTACTGCTCCGCCGTGACCAGGCTCGGCGAGTCGGGCTCGCCGGACACCTTCGCGCTGACCAGCGAGGTCAGCACCGACAGCACGGCCGCGCCGGAGGCGATGCCGCCGGCGGCCGCCCAGTCCGCCTGCCACGCGTTGAACACCACGTCGGCGCCCCAGTAGAGCAGCAGACCCTGCGCGGCGCTCTTCACCGCACGCTCGGCGGTGGCCTTCCAGAACTTGCCTGTGAACACGTGGTACCTCCTCGGGTTACGGTTCTCGGGTGGTGCATGTGCCTTCCCTGCCGGCCAGTGACCGGCTCGTGTTGGCCGGGCTGTCCGGCGTCGCCGGCCGGTACGGCACCGGCAGCGACCGCAACGCGCCGCGCGACCAGGCGGTCGCCGCAGTGCGTAAGGTGTCGACCGACCCACGGTTGCTGGGTATCCAGGCCGGGGTGGCGCTGGCCGATCCGCAGGGCATCAGCGGGCCGACCGTCGAGCTGCTCCAGGCCGCCGGCGCGGACATGGAGGTGGCCGCGCAGCACGCGGCCGAGGTGAGGGCGAGGTTCGAGCAGGCCGGGATCCGGTACGACCGGAGTTAGTCGGCGACGCACGCGGCGATCTGCCGCGCTCCGCCGATGGTGAGTACCGTGACCGTCTCCGGCTTCGTGCCATCCGGGCACTGTGCGCCGGCCGGCCCGGCTTCGCCCCGCGGCCCCTGCGGTCCCTGCTCACCCTGCGGTCCCTGATCACCGGGCGGCCCGGCCGGACCAGTCGGGCCAGTTGGTCCCGGAGGTCCCGCCGCCCGGTGGAGCCGGGAGCCCCATCAGTGCCGTTCTCGCCGGCAGCACCGGGCCGGCCGGGAGCACCCGGTGACCCGGACGGTCCGGGCGGGCCGTCGACGCCGTCGACCCCGTCGAAGCCACGCGGCCCCTGAGGACCCGGCGGTCCGGTGACGGTCTGCGGATCCCGAATGATGTCCTCCGCCGGCGGTGCGACGGGATCCTGGCCGGAGTCCTGCGCCTGCTGACGCTGCTGATCCAGCGCGCTGGCCAACGCGTCGTTCTGCGCGCGTAGCACGCCGATCTGGTAGGTCGCCCACGCGATCATCGACGCGACCACAACCGCGGCGAGGATCGCCGCCCAGTCCCGCCACCTGCCGCGCCGGCGTGCTCGGTGCTCGCCCGTGGTCGTCGTCATCATCTTGGCCCCTGAAGGTTGAAATAGATGGTCACGATCAAGGCGGCGCACGGGAACACGACGGCCGAGATCAGCCACCGGGTGAGGGTTCGCCGCTGCTCTTCGCCGTCCTTCACCCGCGCTTCGAGCACTCCAACGCGAGTCTCCATCGCCTGGCGTTCGGCGGCGTACACCTCGCGGAGCACGTACGAGTCCATGCGCCGGCTGATCTCGGCGAAGTCCTCGTGGAAGTCGCGGCGCATCGCGTCGAGCCGCCGCGCCAGCTCCGCGTTGGTGATGTCATCGCCGGGCACCGGCGGACCTCCCCGTGATGGTGATGGTGGGTCAGTCGGCCAGGCGGCGGGTCAGCTCGTCGGCCACCTGCTGGGCCATGGTGGGCGGGATAGCGGCCGCGATGGCGGTCGCGTCGAGCCCGGCCAGAACGCCCGCCACGATCGCCGGCTCGTCGGTGAAGTCCCGGCCGGACAGGGCGGCCACCGCGACGTCCAGCCGAGGCAGAACCCCGGCGACGTACGCGCCCGACCCGCCGGGGCCTGCCACGAGCGCGAACGCCAGGTCCGCGAGCCGCTGCGCCAGGGGCTCCACCGGACCTGGCTTGCCCGATGCGTCCTTCACGGCGAAACCGAAGCCGCCCTTGCCGGTGCCCAGCAGCGCGTTCTCGATGCGCTGTAGGCGGGCGCTGTCCTCTGCGCTCATGTCGTCGTCCCCCTCGATGAGTCCGTGCGTGGTCAGGTAGCGGCGGAATAACGGCCGCTGGTCGCGGCCCGCCTTGATGGCGTCGCGGAAGAAGCTGAAGTGCGTGTGCCAGCGGTGCGAGCTGTCCCCGGTGGTGCGCTTGCCGAGGCGGTCCCACCGCTTCACCGTGGTGCCGTCGGGGCTGTAGATGATCTCGCGGATGTCCCGGGTGTCGGCCGCGCCGGCAGCGCACTGGCCCACACACCACAGCGAGAAGCTGGCCAGGGTGTGGGTGCGGTCGCCGGCGCGGACCTCGAACTGGCCGACGTCGAGCGCCGCCGCGTCGGCGGTCAGGCCGGCCCGGTCCCGGGGCGACTCGCGCACCGAGTAGTCGTCGGCGTCCACCCGGTCGGATCCGCAGTGGTAGCCGCCCCGGTGGGCCGGGTCGCCGACGATGCCGACCTCGGCCGGCTCCAGGTCGTCCGGGCCGGGCGCGTTGTCGAGGTGGGTGAGGAGCAGGGAGCGGACGGCCAACAGGTTGCTCGGTGCACGCGTCATCGAGGTACCTCCGGAAGGACGGCGCCGCCGCAGCCAGGCGAACCCGGCAACGGCGGCGAGGAAGAGAGCACGGCCGCCAGGCGGCCGGCATGGTCAGGGCGTCCAGACACCACCGACGGTCGTGCCGATGACGCTGCGGACCTCGGCCCGGTACTCGTACGGCACCCCCGAGGTCGCCCCCCAGTCGTCGTACGTCGACCCGGCCGGCAGACCCTGAGCGACACGCACACCGGTGGTGCTGTTGTTGCGGCGCACCCGCACCTCGTCGACCCACAGCACGTCGCCGGCGGTCGGGATCGAATCGACGATCCCCAGGACCGTCACATGGGTGGCGTTCGCCGGGGCGGTGCCGACCGCCCACCGGTACTCCCAGCCGCCCGGTGACGGCGGCGGTTTCCCGATCCCGCCGTCCACCGCGACGAACGTTCCGCCGGCGTCGTACCAGCGCAGCTGCGCGTAGACGTCCTTCCCGCCCGACGAACCGGCGAGCCACATGTCGCCGAAGTACGTCTCACCCGGGGTGATCGGGATCTTCACGCTCTCGACGAAGCTGCCGAGTGCGTCGGTGCCGTCCGAGGTCAGTTGGTACGACCAGCTGCCCGAGTGCGACTTGCTGTTCGTGCGGGTCGCGGTGCCGGCGTGCGGTGCACCCCACCCGGACATGTCGGCCGTCTCGAAGTCCGCGGCGAACAGCGTCGGGTAGAGCACCGGCCGCCGGTACAGGTCGACGCTCGCGGGCAGCGGCACGTACGGCCGGAACGCGGCTTCGTCGATCCACATCAGGTGGGATCCGGCCGGTGTGCTGCCCATCGACGCCGGGACGAACGTCGCCACTACCGCCCCGGGCGGGGCCTGACCGGCGACCTCGAAGTACGTCCACGCTCCCGCGCTCACTGACACGGTCGGCCCGGTGGTCTGCGACAGGATCGACAGGCCCGCGTCGCGCCAGATGATGCCCATGCCGACGGTACGGGCCACGGCCGAGCGCAGCCACGCCGTACCGATGTAGCTGTTTCCGGCGGTCACCGCCACGTTGCCCGCTCGGGCCTGCACGGTGGCGGTCACCCCGTCGGGGGTGAGTAGCAGCGACGCCGCGCCTTCGTGCGCCTGTGCTGTCGACCGTGCCACCACCCCGCCGAGCGCCACCCAGTCGGCGGCGTCGGTCTCAAGGTAGGGGTTGGCGTTCAGCGGGCCCGGCTGCGGCGAATGGGTGACCGCTACCCGGATCACGCCCTGCGCCGGTAGCGGCGTGACCGCCAGCGTCGCGGTGGCCGGTTCGACGAAGTCGACGTTGAAGTTGACCTGCACGGTGTCGCTCGGCAGTCCCTTCAGGTTGCGGGTCTGCAGGACCACCCCGTACCCGAATTCGTCGCCCAGGGCGAAGTCCGGCGTGTAGGTGGTGGCGGTGCCAGTCACCCACCCGGAGTCGAACACCGTCTCGGCCAGGATCACCAGGCGCACCCGGAACGCCGTCTGCTCGGCGACCGTCCAGGTCACCGTCACCCGGTCCTGGCTGACGACCTGCGCCGTGACCGGTGCCGTGATCGTCGGGTTTGCCTTGCCCGACGGGATGACCACGAACGCGTCGGAGTACAGCGACGCGGTGTCGGAGCCGTCCCACACCTTGACCTTGTAGGCGTGTTGGGCGTCGCTGGTCAGCCCCCACCCGGAGGAGAGGGTCCGGGCGGTCGTCGCGCCTGCGTTCTTCACCTCCGCCGCCTGCCAGGTGTTGTCGGAGGCGCGGAAGTAGGCCAGGGCGCCGACGCCGATCTGCCGCGACAACGCCCACGCCGACTGGCTATCGGCCGGGTCGGGGTCGGTGAACGTCCAGTCCAGGGTCAGCGGCGACGACACCTCGGCGGCCGCGCCGTTGTCGACGCCGATCGCGGGGACGTCCCACGTCGGGGTGTTCGGCGCGTACGTCAGCACCTGGTGGTAGCCGTTGACGACGTTCGGGCTACCGGCGTGGGCGATGGCCAGGTCGTGGCGGGCGCGCCCGAACGAGCCGCGACGGATCGAGAACTGGTTGCTGTTGGTGCCGAGCACGTCGGTGGTCGTGACCGTCGTCCAGGACGTCCACGTGCCGCCGGCCCTGCTGTAATCGACGAAGTACAGGTCGTTGTTCGACGTGCCGACCGCGTACACCCGCACGTCCCGGGTCGACTCCGCGTACGACAGGGACACCGCCCGCACCACCCCCGCCGGGTGAGCCGGGCTCTGCCGCTCCGTGCTGCTGGTGTTACCGCGGTTCCGCTCGACGAGCAGCACCGCCCCGCTCACCGTCGGGTGCGGCACCACCATCAGCCACCGCTCGCCGTCCCACCGGCCCACGATGCCGTCCTGCGCGGCGGCCAGCACCGGCTGCAGCAGCTGGGTGGTACGCGGGCCCGACCACCCGGCGCCGGTCCAGGCGAGCTTCACCATCCGCAGCTCGGTGCGGCCGTACGCGATCCACAGGTGGGGTGTGTTCGACGACTTCCCACCACCAAGGTGCTCGATGTCCACGCTCGGGACGATGCGGCCGGTGCCGGCGATGTCCATCCATTGGCGGGTGCCGGTCAGGATGTTGTTGTTGTACGTGGCCGTGCCGTTGGATTGGTCGAGCAGCACCCCGTAGAGGGTGACCCCGGAGGTGCCGAAGAACGTGGTACCGACGGCGATAACGATCCACATCCACCGGGTGGCGCCGCCGACCAGCTGGATGTCCATGCCTTGGTGGATCGCGCCGGGGGTGCCGCCGTGGTCGGGTCGGCCGGTGAGGGTTTCCGGCCCCCACAGGCCGAGGTCGAGCCGGCAGCGGCGGAACCAGATCCGGTCCTGCCCCGACTCGTTCGTGCGGTAGCTCGTGTAGAGGTGCCCGTCGGCGGAGATGAAGATGCTGCCCATCTCCTGCACGCCGGTCCGGAGCATGGACGCGAACACCGTCCACGACGTGCCGCCGTTCGTCGACCGGTACAGGTCCCACATGTTCGCGGTCGTCGACCGGACCATCACGTACAGGTACCCGGTCACCGGGTCCCGGTCGATGCGGGTGTTCGCCGGCACGCCCAACGGCTCGGCCTGCGTGGTCGTGGCGATCTGCGCCATACGGTGTGCGCCTCCCTAGATGGCCAGGCCCTGCGGGCACTTCGCCGCCGGGCCCCATTCCTCGATCAGCAGGTAGCGGGGGCTGGTGGCGGTGCCGATGTGCGTCACCGTGCCGGCTGAGGCGTTGACGTTGACGCTGACCGTCTGGCCTTCGAGGTCACTCGCGGTGGTCCGCTTCAGCCAGTGCTCACCGAACAGGGCAACCGGGGTGGACGCCGACGGCACCCCGTAGTGACCGAACTGCCCCCAGTCGGCCCCCGACGTGGCGGTCGAGTTGCGGACCCGCCACAGGCTGAAGTTCACGACGCTGCCCTGGAGCTGCCCGCCGAGGACCAGCCGGTACGCCATGCCCGCCCGGAACGTCACCCCGGTGATGCTGATCAGCGACGTCTCCGCCAGCACCGCCGCGCTGTTGGACGTCGACGACGCCACCCACAGCCCCGGCACGGTGAACGCGCCGACGATCACCCAGTCCGACTCGAAGAGCTGCAACCCCACCCGGTCTCCCGGGTTGACCTGCACGTGGCCGAACCGCTTGACCGGGGCTGGGATCACGTCGCCGTCGAAGATCACCGTGCACGCCGACGTCGCCGGGTCGCGGGTCACCACCGTGCCCATCCGCGCCGCCGGCGACGGCAGCAGCTCGGCGATACGCCGGTCGACCAGCCGCGCGAGCGCCGCGTCGTACCGGGCCGTCACAGGATCGTCCATTCCTGCGTCATCCGTCGGCCCATCAGCGGCAGCGTCCACTGCGTGCCGAGGACCTCCATCGGCGGGCCGGCGGTCGGATCCAGCACCAGCAGTCGGTCGAAGTGCCAGTGCAACGGGTTCAGCGCGGTGGGCGTGGTGTAAGTCGTGGGCACCCGAATGTCCGTGTCGATGCGCTCCTGCGCCTGCCGCACCAACGACGCGTGGTCGGCGGCGTCCAGCCCCACCGGTTGGGTGATGACCCGACCGCGTCCCTCGACTGACGTCGGACCGTCCGCCTGGTTGACGTAGGTGTACATGCCGTTGCCCTCGACCGGGGCGGCCTCGACGTTGTTGGACTGGTAGAACACCCACCGGTTCGGGGTGCGGAAGAAATCCTGCTCAATCTCCCGCTCAGGGGCGATCATCGACCGGATCCCGTCGGCCTCGTACGTCCATTCCGCTGGCCGCTGCTGTGGCGGCTGGTACGGCTGGCAGCGGGGCCGGCCGTCCCAGTCCGACCAGATTCCCGCGTACCCGATGGCCGACAGCAGGTCGTTGACGACCTGCAACCAGGTGGTGCGGGGGTCGAACGGCCACACCTTCGCCGCCGGCAGCACCAGGGCGGCGGACGACCGGTCGATCAGGTACTGCACGAAACCCCGTTGGATCAGGATGTCCTCGACCGCCGTCAGGTAGCCGACACCCGCGTCGACCGCGTACGTCTGCCCGACCGGGTCGTTGAGCGCCAGCAGGATGTCGAACCCGGCCACGTCGAACCGCGGTGGTGTCTCCCGCAGGTTCCGCTTCGGCTTGGCGGTGTAGTACGCGCCGAGGTTGAACCGGGCGGTGAGCTGCCCGTCGGACAGGGTCATGTACGGGCGGACGATCGCCCGCCCCCAGTCCAGGTCCCGGCTGATCGACAGCTGGGCGCTGCCGTGGAGCTCGGCGTACGCCGCCCGGGACACCGACCCGCCGCGCACGTCCTCGCTGATGTCGGCGAGCACGGCGAGGGTCTGGTCGACCAGTTCCGCGCCGTGGCCCACCGTCACCGCCGGGGCGTCGCGCACCAGCGCGGTCACCAGGTCGGCGGTGAGCCCGTCGCGGGGCGACGCGGTCAGCGGCTGCACGTCACACCCCCTCGGCGACGGTGACCGTCCGGACCGTGATCGCCACGTCGTACCAGTTCGTCTCCGTCAACTCCGACGGGGTGACGGTGAAGAACACCCCCGCCCACGACTGGCCCCGGTGGTCACGGACCTGCACGGGCAGGCCCTTCCACGACCGCAGCAGCACCACGGTGGCCAGCGGCACCTGCCGCAGCGTCAGCGATACGGTGCCCTGCTCGCCCTCGATCGTCACGGCGCGTTGGCGGCCGCCGGCGAACGTCTCGACGTCACCGTCGGCCTGGTACGTCTGGGGGCGGTCCCGGCCGGAGTAGGCGGCTACCGCCTCCCCGGTGTCGAGCCGGTTGATCCACACCCTGTCCAGGGTCAGAGTCGCCACGGTGACCACCTCCTGCGGTGAGCGGGCTGGGGGCTGGTCAGCGGGCCACGACCCGGCCGCGTGACCTGCCCAGGTTGTCGGCCGACATGACCCCACCGGTCAGCGCCTCAGCGAACTCGCCGGCGAGACGTTGGGTGTCCTGCCGCAGCGCCCGCAGCTCCTCGATCACCACGTCCATGATCGGCGCGGGGGTGACCGGCTCGGGGCGGCCGGTGCCGTTGTAGATCGGCGGGTTCCACCCGGGCATCAGGTAGCCGCCGTTGTCCATCGCGACGTGCAGGTGGTTGCGGTGCAACGGCAACTGCGTCGGCATCGTGGTCTTCCGACCCCGGGTCACCGCGTAGTCCCGGGTGCCGGAGCGGTGGATCAGCTCCAGCAGTTGGCCCTGCCGGGCCATGAAGAACTGCGCCAGGCGGTCCTGGTTGTAGCCCATGAAGTCGACCGCCCGGCCGGAGCCGTGCCACAGCGGGTCGCCCGGCCGGTACGCGTTCCCGAACGTGTACGGGATCCCGCTGGCCTTGACCATGGCCATGATCGAGCGCCACACCCCGGAGTCCCCGCGCTGCGCGCCCGGCGACGACGGCCAGGCCCCCAGCGCCGGCGTGACCTTCGATGCGACCTCGGCCCGCGACGGCACTCGGGTGCGGTTGACGTCCGTTTCGAACGGCATCCGCGTGCCCCAGTCCCGGCCGCGCAGCCGGTCGATCAGGCCACCGGTGGCGTAGCCCTGCAGGGCCTCTTTCGGAATCTGCCGGTGCCGGATCGCCTGCATAGCCGCGACACCGTAGTAGTCCACCGCCGGGACCGGCTGCATGAACTCACCCGGAGCGGCGACGATCGGGACGCTGTCGACGCCCTTGATGCCGTGCCCGTCGATCTGCCCGCCCTCACGCTTGAAGACGCGCGGGTCGCCGGCGTACCCGCCGAACACGTCCGAGCGGACCTGCGCCAGGGTGCGGCCCGTCGCGAGCGACCGTTGGAAGATGTACAGGTCGGTCAGGACCTTGCCCACCCGGTCGATCCCGTCGACCAGCAGGTTCGTGGTCTTCGACGGCGGGATCTTCCCGTACGTGCCGATCAGCTTCTCAGTCTCGGCCTTGTTCAGCCGTAGCTGGCCGGCCTCGGTGCGGATCGCCCCGGTGCGCTTCTCGTGCTTGGCGCGGGCCTCGTCGATGGCCACGCCGGCGTTGATGTCGGCGTAGTACATCTCGTTCGACTTGACCAGCAGGTCCTGCAACGCGTCCCGGTTCGACCGGCCCGCCTTCGTGTGCAGGTCAAGGTTGTTCTTGTTCCGGCCGATCTGGTCGCTGTTGCCCGAGACCGTCTCCGACAGCGCATCCCACGTCGCCTGGTAGATCTCGTTCGCCTCGGTCTGCTGGATGACCGCACCGAACATGCTCTCGTGGGCCTGCCGCAGCGCATCCGCGACGGTCTTCTGCCGGACCATCGCCCCGGTCAACGCACCGCTGCTCACCATCAGACCGTTGAGCGCGTCGGCGCCGATCTCACCCAAGGCCTGATACCGGGCGGCAACCGAGTCCAGCTCCAGCTGCAACCCCGCGACGTCGTCCTCCGACGCGGCCAGCGCCGCGCCGGAGCGACTCAGCGCCGCGGCGACGTCATCGAGCTTGGCCCGGAACGTGCCCGACGAGTCGGCGGCCGCGATCTGCGCGTCGCTCAGCCCGGCAGCCTTGAGCGTCGCGAAGTCCGCCACCTCGGCCGTGCCGAGGGTGGCCTTCCGATACGCCTCTGCCTCGGCGGTGCCGGCGGCGAAACCGTCAGCGGTCAGATCCAGCCGCTTACCGAACACGTCCAGGATCTTGTTCAGGTTCGCCTGGTCCTCGACCAGATACCGGGTCTTGTCCAGGCCGACGTCGAGCTGGTCCGTCCACCCCTTGATCGACGCACCGACGTGCACGATCCCGGCGCTGGTCCGGATCAGGTTGGACACGCCCATGGTGAGGTCGTTGACCGCCGACGCTGCCTCGTCGGCGTCGCCCGCAACCGTCGTGAACGCGTCCCCGGTCGCGTCGCCGATCCGATCGAGGCTGGCGCCGAACGCGGCGACAACCGGGTCGGCCTCGTCGACGGCGTCGGCGATCCCACCGATCAGCTTGCGGGCGCCCGACGTGGCCCCAGCGACCAACGGATCCACGAACCGCGACGACGCGAAGATCCGATCGAGATCCCCCCCGAGCGCCTCCCAGCCGGTGCGGATGTGCGCGAGCGCCCCCAGCAGCTTCGGCGCGAAGTCCGCCGCCCGGGCCTCCAGGTCACCCAGGATGAACTCACCCAGGTCCGAGCCGGCCGCCTGCACGCGCGCGTCGCGGGCGCCGAGGATCGCCCCACCGACGATGCCACCCGCACCGGCACCACCGATCACGGAGGCCGCGAGACCGCCGGCGAGCGCCGGCCCGGCGATCCCGACCGCAGCGGCAACAGCGGCGAGCATCGGCGGGGACAGCGGCGCCGACGCGAGGACCGGCCCGACCCGGGCGATGAACCGTGCGCCGAACCCCTCGGCCGCTTCGTCGCCGACGTCGCCGATCTGGTCGCGTAGCCGCGCCAGGTCCGTCCGCGCGGACGTCGCGTCGAGGCGCAGCCGGACGTTGGTGGCGTCCTTGGTCAGCTTCTCCA
The DNA here is from genome assembly GCF_016803395.1 of Micromonospora tarensis. Taxonomy (GTDB): domain Bacteria; phylum Actinomycetota; class Actinomycetes; order Mycobacteriales; family Micromonosporaceae; genus Micromonospora; species Micromonospora tarensis. The sequence goes on from NZ_JAEVHL010000017.1 coordinate 32,044, forward strand.
ACTGCTCGTCGACGCGCCCGATCGCCGCGAGGGCGGCCTTCGGGTCCGCGTCAACGGTGACCGGCGGGTCGATGCCCAGCGACGCCAGGCGCCGCTGCAGCTGCTCAACCTGGCGGCGCGCCGGCGACGCGTCCGCCTCGACCGTCACCGGCGCGTCATCCACCTGGCCGAGCTGCTTACGGAACCGCTCCAGCTGGGTCAGGGCCCGTTCGGTGCGGACCCGCATCTCCACGCTGTCGGCCTCGCGGGACATCTCCCGCAGCCGATCCCGGGTCGCCTCGATCGACGCCAGCGCCGCCTTCGGGTCGGCCTTCACGTCGACCGGGTCGATGTCGAGGACCTTCAGGGCGTTGTTCAGCTGCGACGCGAAACCCTTCGCGGCCTTCGTCGCCTTGACCTTGACGTCACCCGACAGCTTCGAGTCGTCCGCCCGCAACTCCAGGTACGCGTCGCTGAGCTTCTTGCCCCTGGCTGCCATCGCCGCCCCCTTACGTCACCCCGAGGACCCGCAGCTTGATCCCGCGCGGGCTGTCATCCCGACCGCCCGGCTCACCGGCCGCCGGCGGGGCGGCCAGGGCGACGTCGAACGCCGCCTTGACCGTGTCCCAGTCCGCCCGGTCCCCGGCAACCTGCTGCGCACCGAACGCCGCCCCGATCGCCGCGGCGATCGTGTGGGCGTGCACGTCGCGGGCGAGATCCTCCAGCCGCAGCGTGTACGCCACGGCCAGGACGTCAGCGAGGCTTAGCCCAGGCCGGCCGCCGCCAGCTGCCGCTGGTCCCGGGCCGTGCGCTCCCGGGCATCCCGCTCCGCCCGCTCCTTGTCCTCGACCTGCATCAGGTAGAACTCCTGGATGTCCGGGCGGCCCCGCTCCAACGCCATCGCGACTTCCAGGTCCGACGCCGGCGCCGGTGAGGGCGAGTCGGCCGTTGATGCGGGCGGCGTTGTCTCGGGCCCAGTCGGCGAGGCGGCGGGCCGCCCAGTAGGAAAATCCGTCGTCGACTCCACCACCGCGGTGGTGATGGCCTTGATGTCGGACATCCGGTCGCGGATCTGCTGCCCGTTCTCCATGCCCAGACGCCAGTAGGTGTCCCAGTCGTCCGGGTGGATCAGCCGGCGCAGCGCGTCGAGGACGGCCCGGTACGCCGCTGCGGTGGCCTGCCCCATCGCCCGGACCAGCCGCGCCTGGTCGGCGGCGGCCATCGCGTCGACCTGCGACAGGTCGACCCCGTCGAGGGCGGACATGTCGATGTCCCTGCCGGCCTGGAGGAACTCGAGCTCGACGGCGTCGGTGGCGTGCGGGTGGATCCGCACCGTCTGGCCGAAGTAGTCGAACTCCAGATCCAGCGGGTCCCGCTGCCGACCCAACGAGCCGATGCTGCGCCCCATCATGCCCCCAGACGGGCCGTGCCCGCGCCGTAGAACGCGAACGCCTTCCCGGCCGCCGGACGCTCGAACGACCACACCGTGGCGATACCGGCCGCCGCCGCCCGCCCGTACGTGGACTGCAGCTCCCCGCCGTTGAGGCACTGCCGGCCCACCAGACGCAGGGTGTGATCCAGCGACTCCCACCCGATCATCGACCGGACGATCTCCGACGGGTCCGGGGCCTCCAGCTTCGAGCTGAGGGTCGCCGCGGTGCCCGACACGGTGGTCACCGCCGAGCTGGGCGCGTTCATCGCCCGCCGCAGGTTGTGCAGCGTGTAGTTGGTCATGGCGAACGCCAGCGTCGTGGTGACCTCGGTGACCGAGTACGCCACGGCGTCGAACAGCTCGGCGACCCGGATCGCCTCGATGTTCATGCTGTAGGAGAATGCCGAGCCTTCCTGCGTCGGGCCGAGCGGCACCCACGCCACCGGCCACGCGTCCGCGTCGTACGTCGACCCGGCCGCCGCGTTCGTCGGCTCCGTCGACGCCAGCGGCGCGTGGAACAGAAAGCCCGGCTCCTTGATCAGCAGCGGTGTGGCCTGCGTCAGCGGCATCTCAGTTACCTCCGGACTTCCGCGCCGACGCGGTGGTCGCGCCACCGGCCGACGTCTGCTCGTTCGCGGCCGCCTGCTGGCGGGCCCGCTCGGCGGCGGCCTTGTCGTCGGCCGCCCACTTCTCCAGCTCCGCCGGCTCGGCGGTGCCGGTGCGCTCCAGGACCTCCCGGCCGGCCTTTGTGTCGCGCTTGACGACCAGGCCCAGCTCGTCCCACTTCAGCCGCTGGACGGTCGACGCGGGCACCTTCATGCCCGCCGTGAAGGCGTTGACGGTGCCCCACGGGATGGTCTGGCTGGCGACCCAAACGCCGTACTCGGCCTCGCGCTCCTTGCGGCGCCGCTCGACGGCCAGCATGTCCTCGTTGACCGGCGACGACGTCGGGTCGTTCTCTGCTCCGGGGTATGTCACCTGGCATCTCCTTGCTTGCTCACAGCGCCCCATCGAGCGCGGGTTCGAGGAACGGCCGGGCCGGCAAACGCTCCGTGCCTCGGTCGTGGAAGTACATGTAGAAGTGCGCCCGATCCCACGAGATCCGGACCGTCCAGTCCGGGCCGTCGAGCACCGGTTCGGACCGGATCGACGCGGCGCCCTCACCGGACGCCTTCGGCGCGCCAAGCTGCGCCCGGCCGACGATCGGGTCCGCGACGTCCAGCAGCAGGTCGCGCATGTCGACGGACCGGACGACCTCGTCGACGGCCGCCTGGTCGACATCGACGCGCACGTTGTCGTCGGCCATCACCCGCCGCCGTACGTCACCGTCGACTCGATACGCACCTGCACGCCGAGGATCGTCAGCGTCTCGCCCGGCGCCAGGTCGTAGTCACCCTGCCCCTGCGTGATGCCGGCGAACGCGAGGGCCTGTCCCAGGTCCGGCCAGGCGGTCAGCTGCGCGGCCAGCTTGGCGAACACGACCTCGGCGCGGGCGTCGGTGTCCTCGACCGTCGCGGTGGTGTCGCCGGCGATACGGATGTACGCCGACACCAACGCGACTTCGTCGAGCAGCACGTTTCGCTCTGCCGTGGCGTCGGTGTGGGTGAACCGCACCCCACCGCCGTACACGCATTCCCGTGCCAGGGCGGCCGGCCTCGGGATCGAGTACGCGACCTGCAGGCCCGCCAGCGGCTGACCGTCGCCAGCGAGCACCCCCAACCGGGCGAACAGCAGCCGCTTCGCGGCGTACACGTTCGTGCCCATCAGGTCGTCCACGCCCGCTCGTCGCCGCCCCGCAGATACACCGGGGAGGTTCGCTCGACGACGAACAACCGCCGGCACGTCGCGTTGCTCTCGAACGCCAGGCCCTGGATCCGCAGAAACCGGCCGACCAGTTCCGGATCCCGCGACGACACGGTCAGCTCCGCCTCGTCGCCCAACTCCAGGCCCACCGCCCGGATCGGCAGCTTCAGCCCCAGGCGCAAATTCAGGGCGTACGCGTCGGCCTCGTCCTGCGCCTCGCCGCCCTCGTCGGACGACTGCTTGATCTCGCACCGACCGGAGTACACCGGCTCGGTCACGCCGGCGCGGCGGATGACGCACTCGTCGACCATCCGCCGCTCCGCCGCGTTACGCCCCCGGGCGAGTACTGACGCCAGCGACATGCCTCAGCCCTCCCGCCCCGTGTACGTGTCCTGCCCCCACGACCAGTCCGGCGCGGGGAACGACCACAGCGGGCCCGCAGCGGCCGGCCCGGGCGGGCTGGCCGACGGGTACGCCGCACGGGCCGCCGTGAGGATCTCCGCCCGCCGGGCCCGGTCGAACCGCACCCGGTGGTCGTCGGACTGCTCTTCGCTGGCACCGTCCGGGTTGCGGTACGCGATCGCGCCCAGCTCGATCGCCCACGTCCACAGCCGGTCCGGGATCGGGTCGGGCCAGTCCGTCAGGCCGGTGGCGTCAGAGAGCCACCCACCGGCCTGACGGCGTGCGACCGTCGCGGCGTCGCTGTCGAACTCGATCTCGGACTCCCGAAGCAGCTTCCGCAGGTCGACCAGTTCGAACAGGTCCGCCATCGGTCAGACCTGCGGCGGGGCGTCGGCGTGGTAGTCGACGCCGGCGCGCTGCTTCAGGACGGGGAGGGTCATCGCCTCGGCCTGCGCGCGGGCGGTGCCCTCGTCAAGGTCGTCCGGACGCTGCTCGACGTGGTACGCCACCCACTCGGCCTTCGGCGCGTTCACCGACGGCCGCTTACCGCCGCCGTCTGGCACCTCCGGGCCCGTCTGCGGCCTGACCGAGGGACCCGGCACGCCGGCCGGGTCGACCAGACCGGACTGGATCCGCGGGTCCGCCGACCCCGCCGGCGAGATGCGACCCTCGACGTCGGCCGGGTCGACAGTCACGATGCCCGGCGCGCCGGCCGCCGCCCGCCGGTCCACGAACGCCCGGAAGTCCGACCCGGGCGCCAGGTCCTCGTCCGTGGCAAACGCGCCGTGCCGCTCGCCCCGCTTCAGGTCCTCGTCGCGGGTGATGTCCACCTTGTCGCCGCGTACCGCCGACTGATGCAAGCCCTCGTCGTCGATGTACCAGAAGCTGCCGTGGATGATCGTCTTCTCAGCCATTGAGCCCGGTCACCTTCTTGATCGAGTACGGGTTGGTGACGTACATGATCGGGACGACGGACGACTGCACCCAGTCGCGCTTCGTCGCTTCCTCGTACCAGGTCTCGGTCTCCAGCGGCTGCTCGACGCGCAGCTCCCCGACCTGGCCGCGGGCCACCGCGTACGCCGTGCCGTTGGCCACCCGGTTCGAGGCGAACATCTCGTCGATGCCGGCCGCGGCCAGCACGTCGTTCAGCGCGCTGCCGTACGCGGTGGTGAGGTCCATCTTCTGCTTCGGGTTGACGATCCATAGGTCGTACTCGACCCCCAGCTCGTCAGTGTCGGCGAGGTACTGCGCGTTCGCGAAGTCCGCCGCCGGCCAACCGCTGTTGTTCGTCTGGCTGGATCCGGCGGTCACCACCGTGGCCCAGTTGTGCCCGACGAACGTGCCGGCGCCACCGAGCGACGCGATCGCGGCCTCCAGCACCGCGACGGCGTTGGTGTTGACCCGGCGGACGATCGTGTTCGCCAGCTGCGTCACCTGGTTGTTGAAGAACGCCACGTCGTTGCGGCGGCGCGCCTCGCGGGTGAGGAAGAACTTGCCACCCCAGTCCTCGGGGAGGGCGACCTTCGGCGTCGGCCGCTGCGACCCGACGATCGGGTACTCGTCGCCCGGGCCGCGGCGCTCGACGTCCCGGTCGGTGTACAGCTCGTTCACCGTGGCCTGGTCGTAGACGACCGACCCGGTCGCGGTGCCGCCGGTGGAGAAGATCCGGTCGACGATGAACCGCTGCAGGGTGAGGTCCATGATCCGGCGCGTGATCCGCGTCGGCTGCTTCACGGCCATGTCGACCGTCAGGGTGTTCCCGGTGACGGTCGGTGCGGCCAGCGGGTACGCGGTCTGCTGCGTAGGCATCTGACTGGGTCCCCCTCTCTCAGTCGAGCGCGATCTGCGCGGGGTTGCCGGACGTGGCGCCGGTGACGACCGTCCCGACGGCGATGCCGGACGCGAGGACCACCGCCTGGCCGTTGGAGCCGACCTCGACACGCTGGTTAGCGGTCAGGTTCGCCCCGGCGGTGACGGGGACGATGAACCCGGAGCCCCGCAGGACGCCGACCTTCTCGCCGGTCGCCGCGTCGTACGCGGCCACACCGAACGCCTTGGTAGCGGCGGTGGCGTGCGCGACACTGATCGACCCGTCGGCCTGCCGGTTGCCGGAGATCATCACGAACCGGCAGCCGGTCACACCGGCGGTCGCGTGGCCGGTGATCCGCCGGCCGGGCTCGTAGAACGGGATGCACTCGTTCGCCATGGCTCAGTTCCCCTTCCGGGCCGGGGCGGAGCCCGGGAACCAGTAGTCGTCTCCGGCCGCCGGGTCGGCGGACGCCTTGGAGTCCTCGCCGCCGTAGCCCATCTCGCTGACGGGCAGGCGGTTGGCCGGCAGCTCGTCCAGGTCGGCCTTGGCGCCCTCGGGATCCTTGTCCCACGCCTTGATCCAGTGGTCGCGTCGGCCCGGGGCGATCTTCCCCTCGTCGATCGCGTTGCGGATCGCCTTGTCGCGGGCGTCCCGGAGCTGCTGCGCCCGGGCTTCCTGACCGTCCTTCGCCGCGAGCCGAAGCTCGTCGAGGACGTTCTGCGAAACGGCCACGTGCCCTCGGGGATGGCCGGTGCGGACGTCGGCTCGGGCCGCTCGGCGAGCGCCGTGTCGAGAGCCGCCAGGATGGCGGCACCGTTGGCGTCGTCAGCGGCGTTGACCCGCTTCCGCAGGGTGGTGAGCTGCTCGTCGCTGAACGCCACGTCGCTGCCCCTCTCCTGGTTGGTGGAACCGGCCGCGGACGCGACCGGGGAATCGGGGCCCGCCACCATGGCGGGCGCGGGCGCGTTCGCGCGCCCGGCGTGCTGGAAAGCGCTGAGGTCGAACCGGTCCGGGTCGCGCAGCGTGTCCCACAGGTCCCAGAAGCTGGATGAGCCGCCCGGGGTGATCTGCTCGCCGGACGCGGTGCCCGTCTCGTCGGCGGCCGCGACCCGGTCAGCGAGGCCTGCCGTGACGGCTTCCTCGGCCGTGTACCACGCCTCGGCCTGCATCACGGCCCGCCACTGCTCGGTCGTGCCGCCGGCCTTCGCGGCGTACGCCGACGCGATCGCGTTGCTCGTCGACGCCAACCGCTCGACGTACTTCGTCATCTCGGCGGCGTTGCCGATGGCCACACCCCAGGCGTCGTGGACCATGAGCTGGGTGCCGATGCCCATCACGACCTCGTCGCCGGCCATCGCGATGACCGAAGCGGCGCTGGCGGCCATCCCGTCGACGCGCACCACGATCCGGGCCCGGTGCGCCCGCAGGACGTTCGCGATCGCCACGCCCTCGAACGCGTCCCCGCCCGGGCTGTTCAGGTGCACCACGATCTGGTCGACGTCCAGGCCGGCGACGTCGCGGACGAAGTCGTCAGCCGTCAGGCCGAGCCACCCGCCGATCGTGTCGAACACGTAGACGTCCGCAGTAGTCGCGTCGCTGTCGCCCTCACCCTCGCTGTCCTCGGCCAGCGCCTGAACCGGGCCGATCTGGTACCAGGCCGGTGGCTTCTCGCCGGCGGCCAGCGCTGCGGCCCGCTGCGCGGACAACCGCGTCACGCTGGGTCGGCGCGCCGGGTCGGGGCGGAGCAGGTCGAGTAGGTCGGCCTGTCCCTTCATCAGCTACTCCCATCGTCCGCCGGCGCCGCGCCGGGTTGTCCTTCGCCGGCAGCCCGTAGTGCTGCCGGGTCGCTTCCTCCAGAGGTCGGTCCGGGCGGAGGATGCCCGCGTCGACGAGCCACTTCAGGGCCTGCGCGGTGGCGGCCTGCTTGCTGCCGATCTCATCGGGCACGATCACCGGCGCCGGTTCGTTCTCGCCCCAGTTCGCGTCGACCAGGTCCTCGACGATGTGCTGGTTGGCGACGTCGGCGATTTCTTCGGCGAGGGTCTGCAGGCTCATGGTGAAGAAGTCCGCGAACGTCGACCCGAGCGCCCAGCTGCCGGTCTGCGTGCCGAGGTTGAGGAAGTGAGCCAGGACGGACCGGCCGATCTGCTCGTCGTGGTACCGCACCGACGGCAACGCCTGCGGCAGGTCACCCTCGACACCGCGCAGCACCATGTCCGCGCCGTTTGGAACCGCGCCGCCCGCCGTCGCCCCGGCCCGCCAGTCCTGCGCCATCTGCCGGCCGGCCGTCAGGTCCGTTTCACGCTCTCCGGCCTTGTACAGCGGGATGCCCATGCCGTTGCGCTCGATCGTCTGCGCGTCGACGCGCAACAGCCGGTCCTTCAGCAGCCAGTTCTTGTAGCAGTTACGCAGCACGCTCTTGCCGAGCCAGTTGCCGCCCTCGCGCTCCAGCACGTAGGCCACCAGCCGGTCGACCGGGATCGGCCGCTGCATCCGGCCCACCTTCGCCGAGAACTGGGTGATGCTGACCAGGCCCCCGTCGTCGGCGACCTCGATCTTCTCGATCGTCTTCGGCATCCGGATCGCCAACTTCCGCAGCCGCGCCCGGGTGCCGTCGTCGGTGATCCGGTACACCTGCTCGAAGTAGGCGTGCCCGAACGGCAGCATCAGCAACGCCAACCGCAGGTGCTCCGCCCAGCTGAACCGGTCCCGGGTGCGCGGCAACGGCCGCGGCTCGGTCCCGACGATCGGCAGCCCCAGGTTGTCCGCCACAAACTCGACGACCTCGTCGCGCGCCCCGGCCGGGTTGATCCGCCACGGGGTGCGCCGCACCGGGTACGTCACCGCCCGCAGCACCGACCCGACCTGCGAATCCTGCGACCGCATCGCGTCGTACACCTCGATCGAGCGCGGCCAGCGCAGCTCCGGTGTCGGCTCGTCCTCGACGAACTCCAGCCAGCCCATCAGCGACGGCCGGGCGGCGTACCCGATCTCGTTGACCGGTGCGGCCATCGCGGTCACCTCCCCACTCAGAACCCGACCGTCGCCAGGTCGGTTGTCTCCAGCTGCGTCTCAGCGGGCAGATTCACCGGCGCCGGCGGCGGCGGCTCTTCCGGCGGCACCACCGACAGCCCCCAGTACGCGCCCGTCCCACCGACCAGCACGCAGATGTCCGCGTCGGACTTCCGGCGCGCCCACGCCCACAGCCCATCGCCGATGTCCCGCTTCGCCGCACCCCGGATCGCCTGCGTCCACGCCGGGTCGTCCAGGTGCACGACGTCGCCGTCGTCGACGGCCGACACGAACGCCTCGCAGGCCTGCCCCAGGTCCCGGGTCGTCATCTCCCGGGGCTCGATGCCCTTCTTCGCCAGGGCCGGCTTCAGCGCGCCGACCGGCCCGGCCGGGTCGATCACCCAGTCCAGCGGGTCGTGCACCAGCAGCTGCTCCGCAGCGTCCGGCACCCACTTCGCGCCGGGCCGGTGCGCCACGACTTCGAGGTGCGTGCGGCCGTCCGGCAGCTGCATCGCGGCGATGATCGCCGCCGACTTCGACCTCGGCGCCACGTCGATCAGGAACACCGGCCGCGTCGCCGGCGCCGAGTCCAGGTCGCGCAGGTCGGACCACCGCTTCAGCAGCTCGTCGACCACGCCGACCGGGTCGTCGTGCCAGCCGAGCCGTTCCCGGCCGAACTCCCGCGGCGCCATAGTCCGTCGCTCGCCGCGCACGAACTCGACTGTGATTCGGCCGCGGCGGATCGCATGGTTCGCGGACCGCCAGCGGTCCTCGTCGTCGAGGGAGCAGCCGTCGGTGCCGTACTCGTGCGGGCACTCCGGGCCGAGCTCGCAGCCCGGGTCGTCCCAGCTGCCCGGCGCGCAGAACTCGATGTAGACCAGCGACGGGTCACCACCGCGGCGGCCGCGGTCGCGGAGCCGGCGCAGGTGTTCTGACTGCTGCTTGCCCGCGCTGGAGGCGTAGTTGATGACCGGGTTCCCCCGGGCCGACAGCGTCGGGATCAGCGCGCCCATCGAGTCCGCCGACAGGAACAGTGCCTCGTCGAACACCAACCGCTTGCCGCCCAGGCCGCGGCCGCCGTCAGCGGTGCGCGCCAGGAACTCCAGCGTCGCCCCCGACCTCAGCTCGATCGACTCTTCGCTCTTCGACTCGCTGATCGCCTTGACCCGGCGCGACAGGTACTCCGACCCGTCGATGAGCTGCTTGACCTCGTTGAACGCGTCCCGGGACGTCTTCATGCGGTGGGCGGTCCACACGATCCGGTCCGGGTTGTCGTCGAACAGGAAGAGGTCCGCCAAGCAGATCGGCAGGACGACCTTCATCGTCTTGCCGTTCTGCCGGCCTTCGATGATGGCCGTCTCCAGGGCCAGCCACCGGCCGCCCGGCCCGTACGACGCCGTCGCGTCGATCGCCAGCTTCTGCTCCGGATCGACCGGCAGGTGGATCATGTCGCAGAAGTCGATGATTTCCGGCCCGTACGACCCGCGCCGCGGCGGCACCCACAGGTGCGCGGGCTGGGTCATCGGCTCCGGTGCGCCGATCATGCGCCTCTCGCCTTCTCCCGCCGCCTCGCGGCCAGCTCGTCCATCTCGTCAGGTGCGGCCGGCGCGCCCTCCGTCGCGATCGCCATCGTGCGCAGTAGCTGCGACGACAGCGACGACGCCTGCGACGCGGTCAGCAGCTGCGAGTCCAGGTCCCGAGCCAGCCGCAACGCGATCGCGCCCGCCGTCGTGTCGACCCGGTTACGGGCCTCCAGCTCCTTGCGGGTCGCCGTTTCGATCGGCCCCGGCTCCGTAGGCCGCTCCGGCAGCGGCAGGACCGCAGCGGGCTTCTGACGAGGCGGACGGCACCGCTCGCAGTACTCCCGGCGCGAGCCCTGCGGCCTGGTGAAGCGCTCCGGACAGGTCTTCGTCTTGCAGCGCTTTCGCGGTCCGGCCATCGAAGATCACCGCCCCTGCTGTCCGGACAGCCAAGATCGCCACTGTGCGGAAAAAAAATCCTGACCCCGGCGGTCAGGCTCGCCCCCAATGTCCGAATTTTTCTGGGCTTCGGGTGACGCTGGGTCACCGTCGGGGGCGGTAGGCCTCGCCGGCGGCGATGTAGGCGTTGCGGAGGCCGTTGGTCATGAAGTCGCTGGTCAGCAGCTCCTTGGCCCTCGGGTGGTGGTAGATGGCGTAGTAGAGCTGGGCGCCTGCGTCCACCTTGGCCATGAGGTCTGCGGGCAGGGCATGGCCGAGGGCTGCGGCTTGCTGGTCGTCGAGTCGGGTGCCCGACTTGGCCACGGATGGTGGTGGTGGGGGTGTCGAGTCGGTCGGGACGGTCGACCTTCGGGGCCTGCTCTTGGCCGCGCCGGGTGGTCACAGTGACGTACCTCCTGCCTCGGTCGGGAACCACACGCGGCTGTGCCGCAGCGGTGTGCGCTGACCGTTGACCAGCTCGGCGCCTTTGCGTCCGCCGGCGGCGCGGTTGCAGCGCGGGTGTTCGGGTCCGGTGTAGGCGGTGCGGTCGTCGGTGTGCCCGAGGTCCCAGTCGTCGCCGTGCCGGATCGTGCGGGTTGGTTCGAGGCAGTGGGTGGCGTGGCAGTGGGTGGTGCGTTCGGCCTCGATGGTCTTGGCCCATTGGTCGCGGAGCTGTTGGTGTGGGTGCCCGTACCCCCGGGCTGTGGTGCTGCCCTTGGTCGGCATTGCTCACCTCCCGGTTGGCTGGTGCAGGGTGACGTGCCGCCAGCTCCATCCGTTGCGGATGTTGTTGATGGCGGACCGCTTCATGCCGTACTCGGCGGCGAGGTCAGCGTCGCGCTCACCCGTTCGGCAGCGGCGGTAGATGTCACGGACCTGTTGCTCGGTAAGGCGGGCGTTGGAGCGGACCGGCTGGTGCAGGCCGGTGCGGTAGGCGTGGCGCATGTTGTCCGACTGGGTGACCGCTTCGAGGTTGGCGAGACGGTTGTCGGTCTTCACGCCGTTGAGGTGGTTGACCGTGAGCCCGTCGGCCAGGGGCCCGTGCTCGGCTTCCCAGATCACCCGGTGCGCCAGGACGGTGTGCTCGGTCTGCCAGTCCTCGGGCGCGCGGAACTTGATCTGGACGTAGCCCCAGCTGTTGGTACGTCGGAAGGGCGCGCCCTTGACGCCGTGGACAAGGCCGGCGTGGGGGTCGACGCGCCAGGTGCCGTCGGCGATGAGCTGCTGGGCGTGGTCGTAGTGGTCTCGGATAGCCTGCGTCATGTCGATCCACTCCTGAGGTGGTGAGACGACGAAGGCCCGGCCGTGGGTGCGGCTGGGCCTTCACTGATGGTGGGGGTGCTACGTCTGGCGGTCGGTGGTGCTGCCGGGTCGGGGCATGGTCACCTCCCCCGGGTACGCCAACAGCCCGGGAGCCGTGGGGCTCGACCGGGCTGCGGGCAGGGTTCGTCTACCAGTTGGAGTGATCAAATCATGCGGTGGCCATGATCGTTTCGTCAAGTCGGCGCTTGCGGCCGAGGCCGGAGAGGTACTTCTGGGCTTCGATGTTGGTCGCTGCTTGGCGTGGGTAGCGGACCTCGGGTCGGCCGTGTCGGTCGCGCATCTTCGCTGATGGGAGGCCGTCTCGTGTGGCCCAGTTGCGGATCATGCCGACGGTGACGTCGCCTCCGAGGTGCGCGGCGATCATGCGTGCGGTGCCCCAGTGGTCGCCGTTGGCGGGGATCCACTCGTCGGTCATGCGGGCCGCCACTCGTCGCGGTAGCCGGGCCGGTCGGCGTACGGCAGTGCGTCATCGGCGATCACATCCGCGAACGCCCGGCGCACGGAGAGTAGTTCGTTGCGGATGGCACCGGGGTTGTCGGCGGCGGCGAGTAGGGCGTTGGTGCGCTCCCAGCGGGCTATGTGCCGCCGCTTGGCGTCCACCTCGGCCAGGGCCCGGGTCCGGCCCCATCGGGTGACGTGCGCGATCTCCCCATCAGTCAAACGCGGGTCGTCCAACTGAACGTTCGGGCCGATGGCTTGCGCTCCACTTTCGTCGTCGTCGAGCTGGGCGCGTAGCCAGGTCACCAGGTCAGTCACGGTTCGATTCTCCCTCAGGCTGCGGCGAGTACGCCGGTGGTGAGCGGGTGGGTGGGGCCCCAGATGTGGGCGACGTCGGCCAAGCGGACGGGCATGGTGCACGGGCAGTCGGGCCCGGTGCACACGCAGCTGGTGGTGCAGGTGACTGTCCAGGTGGTGCGGGGTCCGGTGGTGTGGGCGACGAGTTGGCGTCGGGCGCAGCGTGGGCAGCGGACGCCGGCGAGGGGATGGCCGTCGGGGTCGCGGCCGAGGGCGTCGCGGATCCGGGTGTCGGCCTCGTCGAGCCAGAGGGTGATCTCTCGGGCGGTGGTGGGCCGGAGGGTGGGCGCGGCGTGTGCGAGCTGCTGGCCGGGGTCGCCGGCGGGCAGGCGCAGGGCTGCGGCGAGCCAGGCGAGGGTGGCCGTGGTCGACGTGGCGAGGCGGGCGAGGTGTCCGTCGCGGTATTCGGGTTCGAGGGTGGAGACGGCGGTGCGGCCGACGAGGTCGCCGTGGCCGCCTTGCCCTGATGGGCCGGGCATGGGTCGCCAGGCTTGGATGGCGCCGGCGGCGGCGATGGTGCGGGCTTCGGCGCGGCGTGTGTCGCGTTCGTTGGTTACGGCGTTGTCGAGGTGGGTGCGGGCGGCGGCGAGTGACCAGGCTGCGCGTGTGGCGTGGTGGTTGTGCGGGTTGGTCAACGCGGGGCCTCTCGTGTGGTGCGGGTGGGTCAGCTCGGCCGGGTATGCGGGTTGTTGGCGGCGGACCGCCACTGCTCGAGCGAGACGTACCGAGCACGACCGCGTTCGTCGCGCACGATGCCGACGAGGCGGGCCGCGACGAGCTGCCGCAGGATCCGGTCCGTCTGCCCAGAGCTGAGCTTGAGCCTGGCTTGCAGGCCGAACTTCGTCTGTTCGGACTGACGCTCGATTTCGGCCAGCACTTCGGCACGGCGCGTGCCTGGCTGCGGCATGGCGGCGTCGGCGGTCACCACGGGTTGAGCCAGCTGTCGACGTCGACGGGCTGGGCGGGGTGCAGGCACAGCGGGTGGTGCCGGTACTCGAGGGCGGCGAGCTGCTCCCGGCGGAACGTGGCGATGAGGACGCCGCCTCGGCAGACGCAGCGGGTGGGGTCGGCGGCAGCGGTTGCGGGTCGCTGGGTGACGGGCCGATGGCGGGTGCGGGTGCGGCTGACGGTCATGACGCGCTCCTTCGAAGGTGGGTGAGGCACTCGGCCCCGTTGGTGGTGTCGGCGGCGAGGGTGGTCTTGCCCTCGGCGTGGCAGGGCAGGCAGAACCCGAACCCGCGCCGGGTGCCGGTCGGCGCGGTCGGGGTGCTCGGGTCGACCAGGCGCAGATTCGAGGTCTGCGCATTCGCGGAATCGCGCGCGCGGTCGTGAGTTGCGGTGTCAGGTCGTGGTTGTTGATCTGCGTCGTCGGAGATTTCGGTTTCCGAGTAGGTCCCGGGACCGACGTAGTCGGGGCCTGGGGTCGCAGGGGGTCTGGGGGCAGCGTGCCCCCAGGGATGGTTCCCGGATGGTTCATGGGTGGTTCATGGGTGGTTTGGGGGGCGCTGCGTCCGTGACATCCGGACGCAGAATCCGTGACGTCCGGATTTGAAGTGCGTGACGTCACGGACGCAGAGTGCGTGACACCCTCGACGGTGCATCCGTCACCATCGATCACCAGGGCCTCGATGGTCCGGCCCGAGACGGCCTCGCCCGCCGCGCCGTCGACCGATTCGGAATGACCATGATCAATTGCAGAGGTGGATTCGGCGGCCGACTGCGCCGCCTTCAATCGCTCCCGGCGGCTCCGCTGACGCTCGGCGTCCTGCGCCCTGCGGCGGGCCACCTTCGAGTCGGCCTCGGCCTGCGGATCGTCGCTGACCCGCTTGGACATGTCGACGTCCCAGCGGGTCGTCCCCAGGTGTGAGGTGCCCCTGTGGATGAGCAGGCCGGCCTTGCGCAGCCGGGCCTCGGCGCGCTGGATGGTCCGCTCGTCGTACCCGGTGGCGATGATGAGGGCACCGGGCCCGGGATAGCTGCCGCGGCCGTGCTTGTCGGTGCGCTCGGCGTGGGCGACGAGCACGAACCGGGCGGCCACGTCGGGTTTCCCGGCGGGGGTGACCAGCATCGGGGCCTCGTAGAGCGCCCACTTCACAGCCTCGTGGCTCAAGGTTTCAGGGCCTCTTCTTCTTGCGTTGTGACGGGCCGGCTGCGGCGGTGTCTGCTTTGCAGGTGTCGCAGGTGGCCGGGTACCAGTCGCGGGTGCTACCGGCGGGCCGGTACGGCTTGCCGGGCTTGAGGTAGCCGCCGCAGTCGCGGCAGGTGCCGACGGGGTGGTGTTGGGCGAGCGCGTCCAGCCACGGCGCGGCGTTGATCGTGCGTCCGGGCAACAGGAACTTGCGCCAGATGCCGCCGCGGCCGGGGTGGTGGATGAGCGCCGCCTGCTGGGTCACGGGCGCCTCCCGGGGTGATCCGGCGTCCAGGCCGCGTCGAACTCGAGCGCCGAGGCGGGCCAGCGGTCGCGACGCTCGCAGGGCATGTTGACGGTGTGCGGGTCGCAGCAGCCGTGGTTGCGTTCCACCTTGTAGCTGTTGATCTCGACGCCGCCGCAGATGCAGCACACCCAGGCAGGGATGACCGTGCCCGTTGGGGTGAAGTCGGCCAGCGGGCGTGGGAGGCTGATCCAGCCGCGTTGGTGCTCGGCGAGTGCGAGGGTGTGCCGGGTGCCGACGGCGCGGGCGGCCACGAGGACATCGAGCGCGAGCTGCTGGGCGGGCACGGGTCAACTCCTCTCCGGGCCGTCGAGCAGGGCCAGCTGCCCGGTGGCCGCGATCCGGGCCCGCCGGGTGGCGGCCGCCGTCTCGCGGTGGTGGTCACGGTCGTAGTGCAGGTGACAGCCCTGGCACATCGGCCGGAGGTTCGCCGGGTCGCAGTTCTCCGGCGTGTGGTCGAGGTGCGCGGTGGTGAGGACGACCGTGGAGCCGGTGCCGTACGCCGGTTCGCCGTGCTGGTTGGGGCAGCGCCCCTGGTGGGTGCCGCGTCCACATTCGCCTTCGCAGGTGCACCGCCAGCCGGCGGCTTCCTTCATGGCGAGGGAGATCGCCGGCCAGTCGGCGGGGTAGCGGGCGAGGTTCTCGGGGCGGATGGGCACGGGTCAGCTCCCCTCGTGACTGCCGTTGGTGGGCTTCTGCCGTTCCCTATCGCTGGTCGGCCCGAAAACGTCTCGCTCGGCGGTCATCGGCTGATCCCGGGCAGCTCGACGGTGACGACCGGGCGGCCTTCGTCGGCCAGGTCGTCCTCGCAGGACTCGCAGATGTCGCAGACGTGGGTGTCGTCCGACCAGTAGGCGTCGGGGGCGTCGCAGAAGCACTCGCAGCCGCTGCCCGCGCAGAAGTGGTTGCCGGCCGCGCAGGATCCACAGACGTGCACCGTTCAGCCCTCCGCCTGGTCGACCCGGTCGCCGAGCAGGAACATGCCGACCAGGTCGCCGTCACCGGCACGGCACTCGTACCGTCCGGGCGGCGGGGCCGGGCAGCGCTTGGTGCCCAGCTCGGTCTCTGCGGCGCGGTTGACGGGGCAGTCGAACAGGCGCGGCCGGCAGGCGAGCGGGTGCTTGATGGTCCACCCGTCGGGCCGGAACTCGATGATGTGCCGGGGGTCGTCGTCGACCGTGGGTGTCATTCCGAGTGAGGTCAGCACCAGGGCGACCCGCTCCGTGGTAGCGCGCTCCAGCTCGATGCGCAGCCGGGTCACATCTGCCCACAGGTTGTGGTCGACGCGGAACAGCTCCAGGTCGGCGAGGATCTGCGCATCGGTCATGCCCTTGTCGCGCACCCGGTTGAGGGTGTCGACGCAGTGTTCGCAGTCGGGGCCGTCGTGGTATCCGCACGCGGCGGCGAGGGCTGCCAAGACGGTGGCGTCGGCGGAGGCCGGGGTGTCGGTCATCGGTGTCTCCTGAGCTTCGCGGCGAGCAGTCGGGCGCGCCGGGGGCGGATGCGGTGGGCGCGGATGATCAGCGGCACGACGTGCCGGATGTAGTCCGCGCGCACCCTGCGGTCAGTCACTCGGTCCGCACCATCGCGGTGAGGTTCGCGACGTCGTCCGGGGTGAGCGCGTCGAGCTGGATGTCGGCGGCGAACAGCAGCACCCCGGCCAACCCGATCTGCTTGAGGTGCTCGGCGGCCCGCTGCAGGTCCTCAAGGCTGTGGTCGCCGACGTTGCCGATCACGAGCACGTCGCCGGGCTTGACCAGCACCACGCGTTTCTCGTCAGCCACGGGCGTCCCCTTCCGGGAGGTCGGTCGGGGCGATCAGGCCGAGCGCCTCGGCGATCGCCTGGACGGTTTCGCACGGGCCCTCACACAGCGGGTCGTCGCAGCCGGCGCACCACGGGCAAGCGCAGTGGCAGTGCTCCCGGCTGCCGTCGGTCCAGCTGACGATCCAGCCGGCACCGTCGCAGCCCCAGCAGTCCGGGTCGGGGGTGAGCTTCGTGGGCGGGTTAGCTGGGTGGCAGTCGATGACGCCGATCACCACGGCCCGCAGCAGCGGGTCGACGCCGGGCTGGGTGACGTGCTCGCGGATGGCGTGCAGCGCCTGGTCGTGGGTCGCGATCAGCAGGTCCGTCACGGCCGCCTCCGCCTCGCCGCACGACGCGACGCCCGGTTCCCACCCGGCGGCACCTGCCCCATGGCCCGCTTGATTGCCGCCATGTCGCCACGCCGCCCACCCGGCACCGTCACCGGGGCCGCGTCGCAGCCCGGCTCCCACCGGGCACCGACCAGCCGCCACCGGCACCCCGGCCGGTCATCGGACAGCGACACCGGCTGGGTGCACCGGCACGTCGCGCCGTCGAGCAGCCGTTCCGCCAGGGCCAGCGCGGCCGCCGTCGGTGAGCGGTGCTCGTCGGCGATGATCCGGGCACCCTGGTAGGTGGCCACCGCGTACCAGCGGGCCTCTTCGACGGGGCCGTGTTCGTCGCCGGCGTACCCGATCTCGAAGCCGGCGGCGCCGGCCCGGCCGACGAGGTCGGCGCAGGCGGTCACGATGTCGTCGTTCATCGGCCGACCACCGGTCCGCCGAGCACCGGGTGCCGGGGGTCATCGCGCCAGCCCCAGCACGCCGCGCACAGCGTGCCCACGCCGGTCTTCACCGGCATTGCCACGAACTCGTGCCACGTCTGCCGACCGACCAGGATCCCCGACGTCAACCGCGGGGCCGCCTTCGCAGCCTCCCGGTCCTCAGCGGTCACCAGCGGCCGGCCCCGGCGCCGGTGTCGCTGCCGTCCTGCCGCGGTGCCGCACACGCCGGTGTCCGTCGGGCCCGCGTTCGTCGTCGTGGTCACGCCGCCAGTCCTTCCTCGAGGGCCGGACGCCGCCCGTGGCGGGCGAGGATCCGGGCAACCTGGTCTGTGGTGAGGCCGAGCACCGACCCGACCTGCTGGGGCGACCACCGGTACTGGTCGGTCATCCGCAGCACGTCGTCATCGGGTGAGGGCTCGGCGGGGGTGCGCGGTACGCCGCCGACCCGGAGCAGGTCGGCGGCGTACGCCCGGCGCTGGGCGAACGGCACTGGCTGGATGGGCCGTGCCGCTGGCGGCACGTACCGCTCTTCCCAGAGCGCCTCGTACAGCGCTTTGCGCGTGGTCATGGCTGCGCCGGCTCCCCGGTGAGCAGCGCCTGGATGTCGGCCTCGTAGAACCGGCGGTGCCCGCCCGGGGTGCGGATGCCGTGCAGCCGGCCGGACGCCGCCCACCGGGTGACGGTCTTCGGGTCGACGCGGAAGATCGCGGCGACCTCGCCGGGGGTGAGTAGCCGGCCCCGGTCCTGGTTGTCAGCCACGGCCGGTCACCTCCGCCCGGCGCTGTTCGATGACCCGCGTCCACAGCTCGGTGAGGGCGTCGAACTCGTCGGCCATCTCCGGACGCGTGCACGATTCGACGTCAAACCCGAACGCGACCGCTTCGTCGAGGGGGATCTCGGTCCGGTAGTAGTTGCCGATCAGCTGGCCCAGGACGCACCAGCACGGGTCCTTCATCCGCAGCTCGCCGAGGTCGATCGCGCCGCCCTGGTCGAAGCCCTGGCTCGGCCGGTCGGTGCGCCACCAGTCCGGGATGTGCTCGTCGAGCCACACCACGCCCCGGTCGACGCGGGCCTGCAGCTCGCTGACGGTCATCGTCGGGGCGGTCACAGCTCGTCCCCCGGGCCAATGAACTCGGTCTCTGGCGCGACCGCCCACGCGATCGACTCCTGACCGAAACCCCGCGCCAGACCCGCCAGCTCGTCCTTGAGGTCGGCGATCACGTTAATGTCGACCGGCAGTTGCAACGCCCAGCAGGCGTTTTGCCAGGCACTCACCGGCTCCGACACCCACTGACCGTGCACCGCGCCGAACTGGGCATTGGCTGCCTCGTGAACGGCATGGCTGACGGCCTTGTAGAACTCTGACCAGGCGGCCTGGCTCAGCTTGTCGTCGCTGTTCCCGATGCTGATGTAGACGACGGCCGCGCTCATGCCGCGTCGTCCCCACCGCCGGAGAACGCCGGCGGCGCGACCGCTCCGGACCGCTCCTCGGCCGCCTTGCGCTCCCGGTGCTCGGCCAGCAGCTCCTCCCCGGACGCCTCCGGCACCTCCCGCTCGCCGTCCTCGTCGCCACCGGTGGGCAGCACGCTGAACAAGTCCTCCGGCGGCGTGTCGTCAAGGCCCGTGCGGTCCTTGTACCGCCGCTGCAACAGCGACCGCACCGCCTCGACGTCCGCCTCATCGACGGCGACCTCGATGTGCGCGATCTTCGCCGTCGGAGTACGCGACCCGTCCTCCGACGACACCTTGTAGAAGTTCGGCTCGACCCTGACGACGGCCCAGTACGAGGCGTCGAGCAGCTGGTCGTTGACCAACTTGCCCTCGATCTCGACGAGGCCGTTGCGGGGCCGGTTCTCCTTGGTCCAGGCCGAGCTGATGTTGACAGTCATCAGGTGGTGCTCTCCTTCGTGCGGGTTGCGGCCAGGGCGTCTGCTCTGGCCTTCTCGATCCGGGCGATGGCGTGCCAGCGCACGACTGCCCGGAC
This sequence comes from Micromonospora tarensis, assembly GCF_016803395.1. GTDB lineage: Bacteria > Actinomycetota > Actinomycetes > Mycobacteriales > Micromonosporaceae > Micromonospora > Micromonospora tarensis. The sequence continues at coordinate 51,559 of NZ_JAEVHL010000017.1, forward strand.
GGCCCGATCGCGGATGCGGCGGGCCTCGTCTCGTTCTGCCGTCAGGCGGCGTACTTCGGCGTCGCCGAGCGCGGCCAGCAGCCGGCGCAGCACCTCACGCACCGGCCACCTCCAACACCCGGCCGGGCAGCGGACCGAACGGCCCGTGCTCCAGCACCGGATCGGCCGCCAGGTCGTCGAACAGGTCGGCGCGGGTCAGGGTGATCACCGGGTCACCTCCCGGCGGACGACCAGCACCGTCACCGGCGTCAGCGGGTGCGGGTGCTCCGTCGGCACCGTGTACCGGGACCCGCAGCCCTCCGTCAGGCACTGGTCGGCGTCGTACCGCCACAGCACCAGCGAGGCCTGCGGGCTGCCCCAGGTCGCCTCGTCGACGACGTCCTGGGCGCGCTGCCGGTCGGCGTTGACCCGGTCCAACTCGGCGCGCAGCCGCAGCACCTCGGTGTTGAGCGCGGACTTCTCGCGCAGGGTGGCCTGATGCTCGGCCTGCTCCCGGCCCAGCTCGGCGGTCAGCTCGTTGACGCGCTCGTACGCCTGGTCCCGCTGCACTTCGCACCCGTCGCGCTCCCGGGTCACCCGCTCCAGGTCGGCACGAAGCCGAGCAGCAACGGCGGCCCGAGGCTGCCGGAGCACCGCCGGTTCCGGCTCGGCCGCCCGGAGCACCGGCAAGGCGACGTCGCCCGGCTCGGCCGGCAACGGCTCACCCACCTGCACACCCGGACCCAGCACCGCCGGCCCGTCGACCACCACCCCCGGCACCGGGCTGTCCGGGGCGACCACCAGCGCGGCCTGCTCAACAGGCGGCGGAGCACCCTTCGGCGGCTCGTACTTCCCGCATCCACAGCCCGGGTCCTTGCAGCCCTTCTTGCCCTGCCGGTGGTCCCACTGCCCGCACCCGCACTCACCGCACGGGCCCTGGTCGACCGGCATCTCAGCGGTCGCGGTCATCGTCGCCCCCTCCCGGAACGTCCAGCGCGGCCAACGCCGCGTCAGTCAGGTGCACCGGCAGGCCGTAGCCGAGGACGGCCAGCTCCGCGATGGCGAGGTGCAGCAGTCCCTGCCGCTTGACGTCGTCCAGCTCGTCGACCACGTCGAGGACAACCCCGCCCACGCAGGTGCCCGGGAACTCGCAGGCCAGCGCATCGGTGTGGTGTCGGGCCGCCTCGACCAGCTCGCGCAGCGCGGCCCGGTCCTGGTCCGCCTCGGCCGCTACGCGCGGCGGCATCTCGGCCCCGGTCATACCGGCACCACCGGCCCGGACTCGGTCGACAGCGTCGGCCACTTCGGGGCCTTGAGCGCCCGCGTCTGGTGAGCGTTCGAGATGTGCACCAGCGGCTGCCCGTACGCGGCCATGCCGAGCGACAGAAGGGCCACAGCGTCGGCCTGGTCCGAGTCGCGCGGGTCGATCTGCAGCAGCCCGCCGTACGTCGACAGCACCGCCTCGATCACGCGGTCCTTCGTCACCTTGTTCTCGCCCCGGGTCGCGCCCGACCCGGTCGCCCAGACCTTCACGGTCGCCGGCTGCACGTCGACGTACGGGATCTGCCGGGTCCACAGCCAGTGGAGAACCACCCCGCGGAGCATGTGCAGCGGGGCGTCGCTGGCGCCCGGGCGGCTGAAGGTGCCCTCGACGATCACCAGGTGCGGTCGGCTCTTCGCCGCGGCGGCCACGTCGCTGAGGACGCGGTGGATCTTCGTGTGCACGTCGATCAGCCCGGTGTTCACCGTGCGGCAGCCCAGGCGTGGTGAGCCGTCGTGCCAGTGGGTGTGGGCGATGCCGGCCGCCGAGGTCGAGAGGTCGAGTGCAACCATGCGCAGCTCCGTCATGCCGCACCCCGCAGTGCGGACCGCTCGCCGGGGCGCGGGAAGTTGACCGCAGCGAACTCGCCGAACAGCTCCCGGGCGCGCTCGTCGTAGGCGCGGGCGGCCGCCTCGTCGTCGTCGAACAGGCCGAGGTAGAGGTACCGGCCGGCGCTGGCGATGCGGGCGGTCCACCGGCGCCGCTGGGCGTGCCAGGTGACGCCCTTGAAGCGCGAAGCGCTGTCGCGGTGGGCGACCATGTTCGAGGCGTTCTGGGCGTGGGTGGCGCGTCGCAGGTTGGCTCGGCGGTTGTCGAGGCCGTTGCCGTTGGCGTGGTCGGTGCGGTCGTAGCCGGTGAGCAGCTTGTGCATGTACCGGCTGACCGGCGAGCCGGCCGGCACAGTCCGGACGGCGTACAGCACCTCGCCACGCGACTCGGCCCGCCACGTGAACGGCAGCACCAGCTCGGCGTCCTCGTCGTCGACCAGCGCGACGTGGCCCTGCGTCAGCGGGATCTCGACGGTCACCGACCATCACCGCCCAGCGGCACCACGCGCATCGCCGGCGTCGGCGCGGCGCCCAGCTCGGCGGCCGTCTCCCGGACCGCGTCGGCGAACCCGTCGTCGTCGACCGCCCCGGCCATCGCGGCGGCCACCCGGGCGTGGACCGCCCGCACCACCTGCTCGCGGTCCACGGCCAGGCCGACGATCTCCCGGCTCGTGTGCCAGCCGCTGATCACGACCGGCCCGGCGTACGGCATCTGCGCGGCGCCGAGCGCCATCAGCAGGATGCTGCCGACCACGTTGCGGGGCAGGCCCTTCGGGTGGCCGTCGCCATCGACCCAGCCCATCAGCGCGTTCGGCAGGTGGACCATGTCCCACCAGTCGCCGATCGCCTCGCGGATCAGGGCGCTGGTCGGCTCGGCCTCGAACGCGGTCAGGGTGCCGTCGACGTCGACGCGCAGGTAGCCGCTCACTGACCGGCCTCCTGCCGCTGCCGACCGATCCGGTTCACCAGATCCAGCAGCCCTTCCTCGTCGCCCACCTCGTTCACGACCTGCGCCGCACCCATCCGGTGCTGCGTCAACTCCGCCCGGATCTGCCGCAACCGCCCCAGCGACGTACGCGGGTCCGTGATCTCGTCCCGGTACTCCGTTGGCTTCGGCGCCGGCGACTCGGCCCGCTCGTGGTTGCTCGCCTCAGCGTCCAGCCGGGGATCACGCGTAGGGATCGACAGCGCCGTGATCAGCAGGTTCCGGTACGCCACCGTGCACGCCTTCGTCGTGCCCTTGTCGCCGGAGTCCATCGACTCCCCGCACGACTGGGCCGGCATCTCGTCGCCGCGCGGACCCCGGATCGAGTACGTCACCGTGACCGTGCACTCGCGCATCTTCTTGTTGTTCGAGGTGAGGACGTCCCGGTAGTTCGCCTCGGTGCGCGTCGGGATCACCATCACGCCGTGGCGGCGCAACGCCGGTCCGACCGCGTTGAGGACCCGGTCGACACCCCGGTACTGGTAGTTGCCCTGCCCCTGTGCCTGGAAGCGGTCGCCCTTCCCGACCGACTGCACATCGGCCATCACCCGCGCCCACGCGGTGTGCACCGGCACCTGGTCGACGTCGGCGATCGCGCCGGTGTACTCGATGTCGGGCAGCTCGTCGACCGGCGCGTGGGCGACCGGCCGGTCGCCGGCGTACACCCCATCCGTCGAGGCGGCCGGCGGCCACTCCTGCTCGTCGGCCGATGCCGCACGCTCTCGCAGGCTCACTCGAACTCTCCTGTCCGTCGGAACTCCGGACTGATCCGGATCTGGTAGTGGGTCTTCTCGACGACGCAGTCCGCGTACGCCTGCGGCCACTGCTCACGCAGCCGGTCCAAGTCCGGCGTCCGCTTCGTGACCGGGTCGAACGTGTAGGCCAGCTCCCCGCCGAACGTCACCGTCCGGTTCCCGGCGGCCAGGCGGGCGAGGGTCGCCCGGACCCGCTTCAACGCCCGGTCAGCGGCGCCCTTGCGCGCGGACAACTCGGCGTACTCCATGACCTCGCCGACCTCGTCGAGGCTGATCTCCCCGACCCGGTCGGGGTGCATCAGCGCGTCCATCTCGATCAGCGCCGCGGCCCGGTTCAGGTCCCAGGCCGGTTCGACGCCGGCGAGCAGGTGGCCGGTGCGGAACTGGTCGACCTCGCGGAGCACGTACCGTTCCATCGCGTCGTCGCGGTGGGCGACGGTCATCTTCAGTTCGTTGCCGCCGAGCAGCACCGCGACGTGGATGTGGTCGTAGCCGGTGACGGCCATCTGCCAGGTGCACTGGGCGAGGACGTCGTCGGGCATGTCGGAGCGCCACCGGCTGGCCTTGTACGCGCTGCGGCACTTCACTTCGAGGGCGCACCGGGTCTTCACCGAGCGGTCCATGGGGCACTCCAGGACCTGCCGGTCGAGAGTCGCCATGCGCCACGGGGCGTCGACGTGCGCGACCAGGCCGACGCGTTGGATGACGGACCGCTGCCGGCGCGCCCACTCCCGGGCTACCGGCTCTTCGAGCAGGGTGCCCCAGAGGGCGGCTTCGCCGGCGTCGTCGACGAGCTGCCCGCGTTTGTCGTGGTAGACGTGGACGGCGGTGCGGTGGTCGGCGACGCCGAGGATCGCTGCGACGTCGGAGGATCCGATGCCGTTGCGGCGCGCGGTGAGCCAGGTGTCGCGGTCGGCGTCGGCGGGTAGCAGCCGCACGGCGGTCGGGGTGACCCGCCGTGCGGCTGCTGGTGCGGCGTTCTGGTCAGTCACAGGATGACCGCCAGGGCGATGCCGGGGACGACGAGCAGCAGCGTCATCACGGCGACGATCAGGCCGGTGGTGGCGTTGCCGCGCCCCCACCCGTCGGCGTTGCAGAGGGGCTTCTCGCCACTCACTGGCCGCACCCATCCGCGCAGGCCGACTGGCACGGCAGGCCCTGCGCCATCCGGGCCAGCGGGATGTCACCGGGCCACCGCCACGCCATGCCCTCGGCGAACGCCCGCAGCTTCGGCACCCCGTACTGCTCGTACTCGGCGGCGTCCATCGCGGCCACGACGTCGTCGCGGCCGAGCAGCCAGGCGTACTCGGACAGCTTGTCCACGGACCGGCTGGCGGAGATTCCCCGGTGATCGAGGGCCTTGCCGATGGCGAAGGTGAGGTAGTCGCGGGCCCGCTGCTCCAGCACCTCGGGCTTGACGTAGTCGTCGCGGCCCGTCGTGTCGATCCCCGGAACTGCCTGTCGCAGAGTGTCCAGCGTCATCGAGTCGGCGAGCACCTCGCGGCGGAAGCCGAGCCAGTCGGAGTCGGCGACGGCCCGGAAGCGGGCGAGGATTTGTTCCTGCGTGCGGGTCGTCACCGGTCCGCCCCTTCAATCTCGGAGACGTGCACCAGGTGTCCGAGCGGGCCGACCTTGCCGTAGAGGACCTCGTCGTCGAGCGGGAGTCCGGCCAGGCCGGCCCGGAAGCCGTACTTCATGGCGGCCGGGTTGCCGTCGGCGGTCATCCAGGACCCGCCGTAGACGTTCTGCCACCAGTCCTCGACGCGGTACTCCTGCCCGCCGAGGACGGCGACGTCGGCGCGGATGGTGACGGTCTGCCCGGCCAGCGGGCTGCGGTCGCGCATCAGGCCACCACCGCGAACGCGCCGGTCAGGTCCCGGTCGCCTGCCGGCGAGACGATCGGCCGGATCCCGGCCTTGGCCCACTCCTCGTCGGCGATCTCCCGCAGGTAGTCGTGGGCGATCCCGCGCACGGCCGCGTCGGACAGCGTCGGCACCGCGTGCGCGACGCGCAGCGCCCGGGCGATCGGCGGCGTCGGACCGTCCCACCGGACCGGGTCCGGCTGCCACGCGGCCAGCCCGACGGGTCCGGTCAGGGCGGCCGCAGGGCGGATCCGGTGACCCAGCGAGGGGTTCGCCGCCTGCCACGTGGCGGCCGGGGCGTGCGGGCGAGCGCGCTCCGGCTCGACGACCACGTGGGCGGGGACGTCCGGGCGCGGTGCCAGCTCGGTGGACGGCTCGTCGTGGGGTGCCCACAGGTCGTACTCGGCGGCGTCGGACCGGTCGCGGCCGAGGTGGTAGAGCAGGCCGACACCGACGGCGATCGGCCCGAGGTACATGGCCCCCTCGGCGAGGTCGTGGATAAGGCTCATTAGGACTCCAGGTGTTCGGTGGAGAGGTGATCGGTGTCGAGCAGCGCGCGGGCCCGCTCGTCGGCGTGCGGGTGCAGGCCGATCACGAGCGCCCGGGCCAGCTGCGGCGGTGTCAAGGAGTCGCGTAGGTCCGCGTACATCTGCTCGCGCAGAGCCGCGACGACCTCGGCGGGCATCCCGTCCCGTACGGCGATCAGGTACGAGGCGTACTGGTCGACGGTCCGGGCGACGGCCAGGGCGATCAGCTCGGCGTCGACGTCGGGCAGCGACGGGTCGTCGGGGCGGAGCAGCGCGGTCACGGTGGCCGCGTGCCGGTCGTTGTCGGCCGGCGCGGGCGGGGCCGGGTTTGCCGGGCGGGGGCGCAGGGCCAGCGCCGCGACGATGGCAGCGAGGGTGGCGAGCCAGCCGACGAGCAGCGCGGTCGGGAGGTTCATCGGGCACCGCCCGACACCACGACGAGGCGACCACCAGAGACGGACACCTGCTCGGCGAGGCGCTTCCGGCGGCGCTTCCACCGGTCGTCGTCATCGTCGAGGTTGCGGAGCCTCCACCAGTTCCACACGTTCAGCGCGAGGTTCAACCACCGCCACCAGCTATCGCTGAGCATCCCGGCGGTCACGAACGCGACCACCACGGCGGGCAGGTAGAACGGGCGCAGCTCGTGGAACAGGGTTCGAGCGAACCGGGGTGGGTCGCGGTAGAGCAGCTTGGCGACCATGATCGCGACGCCGGAGAAGATCCAGGAGAGGATCAGCACGGTGGCCAGCGAGTTGACGAGCGCGGTCATCGGGGACCGCCGATCCAGCCGACCGTGACCACCCGCATCCCGCCGAGCAGGCACGGCTCGCAGCAGTGGTCACCCTCGGCCGCGCAGTAGAAGTCCGTCGCCGGCGTGCACACGTACCGGGCACCGCACCGGTCGCACTGCACGGGCTTCCACGCGAAGTCGCACTGCGAGTGGTCGACCTCCGCGTCGACGAACATCGCGATCGTGTCGCCCTTGCGCAGGAACTCCTCGACGGGCGCGTACCAGTTGGGCCGGGCGGCGTGCATGGCGATCTGCCGGGTGACGGCCCTCCGGTACCGGGCGTCGCGGCGCTGCCGCGAGTTGGCGCGTCCCTTGCTCACCGGGCACCGCCCTCGGTCGGGGTGGGCGCGGCGGTGACCCCCATCGCCGCCGCGCCCTGCTTGCCCCCGACCGGACCGGAGACGTGGGGTAGCCCGGACGGGCTCGGTCCGGTCGGGGAGTTGGTGTCCCGGAGCGCCGGGTCGATCAGCGGGGCCGGCTCGACCAGGCCCCCGAGGCGCACGGCGCCGGCGTCGTCGGTCGCGTACGGGCGCGGCCGGTACGACGGGCGCGGCACGGTGCGGTCGGCCGCAGCCGGCCACGACGGGGACGGCTCGTCGGCCGCGTCCGCCATCGCCCGCTGGTACGCCAGCTCCGCCTGGATGTCAGCGGCCAGCCGCTGCACTTCCTGCTGCCAGAACGTGGTCGCCCCGTACGCGGCGGTCAGGCCCCGGTTCGCGGCCTTCACCTTGTCGGTCTTCAGGTCGTCCCACCCGGACCGCTCGGCCAGGTCGGTCAGCTCGGCGTCGCGCCGGTTGTAGTCGCGGCTCGCGGCGTCGCATCGGGTCGCGGCCGTACGTAGCTTGGCGCGCCGCGAATCCAGCCATTCCCGCGTTGAGGCGGTGAGGCGCAGGGTTCCCATCGCCGATCACCGCCCCGACTGCTCGTCGGCGATGTGCGCGTCGAGCATCTTCATCGCTTCGGCGTGCGTGTCGAACCCGGCGTACGTCACCCCGCACGCGCACTGGGCGTCGTTCTCCCCGGGACCACCGGCCGCCCCGCCGACGTGGCGGTGCTCCGGCTCGTCGGCATCGGCCACGGCGGGCAGCTCGGCGGGCTTGCCCCAGAACCGCACCGTCAGGCGCATCCCGAGGTCCTCGTCGCCCGGAGCCGTCCACTTCACGGCCTGATTCATGCGGCTGCCGAAGTCCACCGCCGGCAGACCAAGCGCCTCGGCGATCCGGCTGACCTCACCGTCGACCACCGCGATGTCGAAGGCCCCCTGGTAACCGTCGGGCCGGACGCGCAGGCTGCTCAGCAGCCCCTGCAACGCCACCAGGTCGTCCTGCAACTGGCCACGGCGGACCTGGTCCTGAGCAGCCGCCACGTCGTCCTCGGTGGCCATGAAGATCTCGTGCGTGGCGTAGTGCTTCGCGATCCGCGGCTCACCGCCGGCCAGCGGCACCAGCAGCGTGCTCACCATCTGGTGGCCGTCGCCGTCGCGGAACGGCACCACCGCCTCGACCTTGCACACCGTGCCGGTGTCGACCTCAGTGGTGTGGCGGCGGTGGTGGACGAACTCGCCGCGCACCAGCTCGCTGATGGGCTTCGTGGGGTGGGTAGTCTGCTCGGACATCGACCTTCTCCTTGGGTTGGTCGGTCAGCGGCGCGGACCATCTCTGACCAGGTGGTCCGCGTTCGTGCTCTCTGCGGGTGGTGCGATCCGGCCCGCCCGGTCGTAGCGATCTCCGGGCAGGGACCCCGGGCGGGCCGGAAGCTCAGGTCAGGCGACGGCGACCTTCGTGCCGGCCCGGTGCGCCTTGTGCACGAACCGCCGCCACTGCTTCGGCGTGAAGGTGTTGCGGCCGGTCTGCCGGCGGTAGTTGTCCGCCCGGTGCTGCCCGGACAGCGGGCTCGCCGACCGGCCGTACGAGCCAGCGGCAGCGGCGTCAGCCGCCCGGTCGATCAGGCGCCCGGGTCCGGTCGTGCCGCCTCCGCCGCCTCCGTTTCCTCCGCCGCCACCAGGTGGATGGGTCATGCCGTCATCGCCTTTCCGTTATCTACGCGGGCCTTCTCCATGGCCTCGTCGAGGACCTCGTTGATCGAGGCGAGTTCGATCAGGCGGCGGCGGCCGAGCTTGCAGCTCCGCAGCTCCTTGCGCTGAACCATCAGCCCGATCTGGCGGTACGTGACGTCACCGAGAAGCCGCCGCGCCCTCTCCACGCTCACGAAGCGGGTTTCAGGGTCCAGCTCGACGACATCGGCGTTCGCCACCTGTTCTCCGTGAGTGGGAACTTGTGCGAACTGTTCTCCGTGCATGGAGAAAACGTAGCACGTCTCCTTCTGCGGAGAGGTTCATACGTTCGGCTGATCCTTGGGGTCCGCCTTCAGGCGATATCGTCGCCACATGCACGCGTATTCGCACACGTTCCGAAAGAACGTCGCCCGCGGCCGCCCAGGTGTCCGTGCACGGAGAATCCGTCAAGAGCGAGGGTTGCTCTCCATGGTCGAGCCGTACCTTGACGCCGTGGCCCCACCGATCCCGGTGCGCAAGGACCGCTTCGCCGTCTGGGTGAAGCGCGCAGTCCAGCACGCCAAGGCCACCAAGGGTCTCTCCGTCCCGAAGATCGCCGAGGTCGCCGGGATCGGAAATCAGACCATCTACCGGTGGATGAAGGCCGAGGGCAAGGAACTGCCCGACCCCGACACCGTTGTGGCGTTCTGCGACGCCATCGACGTCTCACCCGACGAACCGTTCCGCATCCTCTGGCCCGGCAAGAACGAATCGGCGACCCAGCCCGAGCCGATGCCGATGGACGGCGATCTCCAGGTCCTCATGCGCAAGCTAGTGGACCCGAACGTCAGCGAGTTCGAGCGCGAGTTCATTCGCGAGACCATCCGTCAACTCGCCGACCGACCCGTCGACCGCAGCCACGGTGTCGTGAAGCGCGACCGCCGACGAGGCATCGCCAACTGACCTCCCGGGAGAAGCCATGCCCAGCAAGACTGGGCGTCCGGGCCTGTCGTTCCGCGGAGTCTCCGCAACCTGGAGCGAGAAGCGGCAGCGCTATGAAGGCAAGGTCACCGTCGCCAAGCGCCCCGACGGGACCTACGACCGTAAGAGCGTGTACGGCAAGACTCCCGACGCCATCAAGGCCGAGATCCGCGAGTTGCAGGAGAAGGCCGACAAGAAGATCCCGGTCGCCCCTGGGCGCAAGCCCACCGTGAAGAAGTTCTTCCTCCAGTGGCTGACCGAAATCCACCTGACACTTGAACGTCCGCTCGCGCCCCGGACGGTCGATGGCTACATGTCGGCCTGCACGACCTGGATCTTCCCGGCCATCGGCGACATCGTCATCGACGACCTGACGATCCAGCACCTCGACGCCCTGTACGCCAAGATCCGGCCTCACCGCGCGTCCACGTACCTGCTCAAGGTCCACGCGATCATCCGGCGTGGCCTCGGGTTGGCGATGGCCCGCGACCTGGTCGCCCGCAACGTGGCCGAGATCCGAGGCAACCCCGGCAGCACCAAGGGCCGGCGAAGGCGGCCGTTGACCGTCGAGCAGGCCCGCAGCCTGGTCGTCGCGATCGAGAAGCGGCCGACGGCGCTACGGTGGAAGATCGGTCTCGCGATCGGGCCCCGGCAGGGCGAAGCGCTCGGGCTGACGTGGCCATGTGTCCACCTCGACTCCGGCGCTATCGCAAAGGACTGGCAGCTACAGCGCCTGCGATGGCGGCACGGCTGCGACGACCCTGAGGCGTGCGCGGCCCAGTTCTGCCGTCGCGAGAAGTGCCAGCCGAACTGGCTGCACGGGTGCGCCCAGCCAGGCCGCTGCTACCAGCAGCCGTTCCGCTGCCCCGCACGGGTCCGCGGCGACCGATGCCGCCTGCACCGGCGGCCATGCCCGGAGCCATGCCCGCCCGGGTGCACGCGGCACGCCGCACGCTGCCCGCAGCGCAAGGACGGCGGCCTGGTCCTCACACGGCCGAAGACGTGGCTGGAGCCCGAGGACGACGAGGTGGCTACCGACCTGGTGGTGCTACCGGCGACCCTCGCCAAGGAGCTACGGACGCACAAGAGCCGACAGGACGCGGTCAAGAAGGCACTCGGCAAGGAGTGGCAGGGCAACGACCTAGTGTTCTGCCAGCCGGACGGCCGGCCGTCGACCCTCGCGTCGACCTAGAAGACTGGTACCAGATCCTCGCGGAGGCGGGCCTGCCGCGCGGCGGCTCACACATGGCCCGGCACACGGCTGCGACGATGCTGCTGGACTCAGGACTGGACATCGCCGAAGTGCAGCAGGCGATGGGATGGCGAGACATCCGGACCGCACGGCGCTACGCGGCGCCGAGCCTGACGCAGGCGAAGCGTGCGGCGGAGGCGGCGGAGGCGGCGTTGTTCCGGCCCGTCGCCGACCTCGCCGAGCACCGGGCGCGGAAGGCTGCCGGGTAGGTGTGTCCTCAGGTTTGTCCTCAAATCGTGATCAGTCGATCGGGTCGGCCGGCACTACCGGACAGCAGACACGAGGAAGCCCCTGGTCATCACATCTGACCAGGGGCTTTCCCTACCGAGCCGCCTGACGGAATCGAACCGTCGACCTACGCATTACGAGTGCGTCGCTCTAGCCGACTGAGCTAAGGCGGCAACGATCAGCAAGTGTACGGCACCTCCGGCGCCCTCGATCGCACGGGATCCCCCTCGACGCCTGCCTCACTAACCGGACATCGGCGGCCATCCAGCCGATTACCGGACAGCGGATGATCGGACGCGGGATTAGGCTGCGCCGGGTGAGCGACGAACCGGACCACCCCGACCGCCCGGACGAGGCCGACGAACGTGCTGACCGTGCGCCGGTCGGTGCCCGCGCCGCCCACCGTCCGCGCAGCACCGACCCGCTGGAGTTGGGCTTCACACCCCGCAAGCCGGTGCCGTGGCTGGCGCCGTTCCTGCTGATCAGCACCGGCATCCGGACGCTGCTGGCGGTGCTCTTCGGGGCGTACCTCGACAAGCGCGAGTTGCAGAACGCCTTCGGCGACGACGTCTTCCGCCAGGTCGGGCCGGACGGCGGGCTGTGGCTCGACTACGTGGCCGACCTCGGCGACGGCTTCAACGCCACCTACTCGGTGGCGTACCTGCTGGCGCAGCCGGAGCTGACGGTGGACGGGCACCGGCTTCCCCGGGCACAGACCCTGGTGATGGGGGGCGACCAGGTGTACCCCTCGGCGGCCTACGCCGCGTACGAGGACCGGTGCAAGGGCCCCTACCAGGCAGCGCTGCCGGTGACGCCGCCCGAGAAGCCCACCCTCTTCGCGGTGCCGGGCAACCACGACTGGTACGACGGGCTCACCGCGTTCCTGCGGTTGTTCGTCCGCTCCCGGGACCGGCACTTCGCCGGCTGGGGCACCGGGCAGTCCCGGTCGTACTTCGCTGTCGAGCTGCCGGCGGGCTGGTGGCTGCTCGGGGTGGACGACCAGTCGGGCTCGTACCTGGACGACCCGCAGCTGGCCTACTTCGACGAGGTGGCCCGTCGGCTCGGACCGGACGCAAAGGTGATCATCGCGGCTCCGGCGCCGACCTGGGTCAAGGCGGTCGACGAACCCACGGCCTACGACTCGATCGACTACTTCATCCGGACGATCATCGACCCGACCGGTGCGCAGGTGCGCCTGCTGCTCTCCGGCGACCTGCACCACTACGCCCGTTACTCCGGGCCGAACCGCCAGCTGATCACCTGCGGCGGGGGCGGGGCCTACCTCTACCCCACGCACAAGCTGCCGGAGCGCATCGAGGTGCCACCGCGGGACACGCTGGCCCGGCGGGCCAGCTCCAGCCAGCCGTACGACCTGGCGGCCCGCTACCCGGACGTGGCACGGTCCCGTCGCTACGGCTGGGGGATCTTTCCTCGGCTGCCGTTCCGCAATCCCGGGTTCACCTCACTGCTCGGGCTCCTGCACACCCTGCTGATGCTGGCGATGGCGGGAGCGACGGCGAACTGGGCGGACAGCACCGACCAGCGCCTGTTCACCGTCCCGCTGGTGCTGATGGTGCTGGTTACGGTGCTGGCGGCGGTCCTGTTCGCCAGGCCGCCCAGCGCGAGCGGCAAGCGGCACGCGCGGCACTGGCTGCTCGGCGTCGGCCACGGCGTGGCGCACGTGGCGCTGGCGGCGGCCGGCACCTGGGTGTGGTTGGCGCTGCCGTTCTACTACTGGCCGTGGCCGCTGCCGGCAGCCGCCGCGGCGGTGCTCTACGGTCCGGTGATCGGCCTGGTCGCCAGCCAACTGGTGGCGGCGTATCTGCTGGTGGCGAGCGGGTTCGGGGTGAATGTCAACGAACTCTTCGCCGGCCAGGGCATCGAGGACTCCAAGTCGTTCCTGCGGCTGCGCATCGACCCGGACGGCACGCTGACCATCTACCCGGTGGCGGTGGACCGCGTCTCCCGCGACTGGCAGGTGAACCCGGACCAGTCCCCGACGTCAAGCTGGCTGACCGCCAAGACCCCAGTGCTCCCCCGCCTCTCCGAACCCCCCATAACCCTCCGCTGACCCCGCTCCCACCCACCCCGGGCAGGGGTGGGGGT
>NZ_JAEVHL010000018.1 GCF_016803395.1 Micromonospora tarensis
CACCGGGAGTTGGCAGTGGCTGTGGTGGGGCGCTGCTGCTCCAGGGCGGCGCGGTCAGACCCCACGGCGGTACGGGCGGTGCGCTCACCGGCGGCGCGGCGACCCGGTCGTCGCCGTGGCCGGGCCGGGCTGCACATTCCTCACTGTGGACTGACCCGGAGCGGCTTCGGTCCTGGTCGGGCCACCGCTTGTCGGAATGGCCGCGAACACCTCGGTCTGGCCGGACGGCGCCACCGGGTCCTGCCGTGCCGGTGCCACTCTGGCGTCGAGCAGTCCCAGCCCGGGGTCACCAGCCGCGCCGGGCGCGTCCACCGTGGCCGCGCGGTGGGGTCGACACCGGGAGTTGGCAGTGGCTGTGGTGGGGCGCTGCTGCTCCAGGGCGGCGCGGTCAGACCCCACGGCGGTACGGGCGGTGCGCTCACCGGCGGCGCGGAGACCGGTGCCCCGTACGGCGGCCCGGAGACGGGCGGCCCGAATCCGGGCGGCCCCGACGACCGGATAGCTGTGGGCTGGGTGGTGCGGAGACGGGGTGGGTGTGGCTGGGTGGTGCGGAGACCGACACCGGGGGAGCGGGTGGTGCGCTGACGGGGTGGGCCGGTGGTCCGCTGATCGGGTACGCCGGTCCCGGGTTGGAACTGCCCTGGGACGGTCGGCCCGGTGCGGTCGGGTCGACGCCGGACAGGTGGGGCGACTCGCTCGCTTCGGCTGGCCGGGTCGCGGCGCGAGCGGCCTCCTCGGCGAGCAGCGGTTCGATCTGCCGTACCTGGATGGTGGGGTTGTCCCAGCGAGGTGCCGGCACCGCCAGCGCCGACGGGGAGTCGGCCGGTGCCGTCGGCTGGGGTGGCAGGTCGGCAGCGGGTGGAGCCACCCGCTGCCGTGGGGCGGTCGCCGCTCCGGACGGTGGCCGCCGCTCGGGCGACGGAGCCGGCGCACCGTCAGCCCCTGGCCCGGATGACGGGCCGAGCGCTGGCCGGGAGAGGCCGGGCGGTTGCTCGTCGCCGCGTTGACGCGGCGGCAACGCACGCGCGGGCGGTTGCTCGACGGGTGGCGGTGTCGCGGTCGCACCGGGTTGGTGGGTGGCGGGTGGCCGTGGCGGTGTCGCGGCCGCGGCTTGTTCGTTGCTGGTGCGTGGCCGTGGCGGCATTGCTGCCTCGGGCGAGAGCTGGGCCGGGCGGGGGTGCGGCGGCGGTGGCGTGGGTGCGGCCATCGGCGGCCCGGCGTGCGCCGGGGTGACCGAGGAGGCGGCTGGCGGGACGGGTGCCGTCCGAGAAACCGGAGCCGGCGCTGCGGCGGCGTTGCTGGGCGGTGTGGGTGCGACCGGTGCGCGTACCGCCGGAGGGGTTGCCTGGGGCGTGGCCGGCGGTTGCGGCGGTGCCCAGGGTGAGGTGGCGGCCGGTGGATTACTCGCGGAGGGGCGCATCGCGGCCAGGGTCGCCAGCGACAGCGTCGGGCCGGACAGCGCCGACCGGGCATCGGGCTCGGCCGCCGGCGACCGGAGCCGGTCTCGGCGTCGGCGTCGGCGGTGCGGCCTGGTGCTGGCTCGACGCCGACGCGGGTAGGCCGAGGTAGTCGCGGGCGGCGCGTACCGCCGGGTGGTCCTCGCCGAGCGCGGCGGGCCCGGCGGTGGCCACCCGGGTGTAGTTGCGGCGGGCCTCATGCCGGTTACCCAGCTCCTCCGCCACCTCGGCCAGCTCGAACGCGAGCGCGAGCAGCACCGGGTCAGAATGCTCCCAACGCCGCTCGCCCGCCGCGAACGCCTCCTCCAACACCCGGCGGGCGGCGAGCGGGTCGTCCCCCTCCCGGTGCAGCCGGGCCAGCAGGTGCGCGGTGTGCAGCACCTCGGGGTGATCGGCGCCATAAGGCGGAGGAGCGGTTTCGACGGCCTCCGCGAGCAGGTGCCGGGCGGCGCTGAGGTCGCCCGTGGCGCGCAGGGCGAGGGCTCGGTGCTGGGCGGCTGCCAGAGGAGAGGGATGGGACACGGGGCAATGCTGCCGGCAGAGGCCGCCGGACGCTACCCGGACACGCTCCGGTGGGGTGCCGACCGGGTCGGCGGAGGCGGTGTGAGCAGTGGTGGAGGCGCTTGGAGAGCGGCACCGGAAGGCGATGTGCATGATCCACGGGCGGCGTGTACAGTAACTCCCCGTGCGGCCCGCCGTGCCGACCATCGGATGGAAAGATCATCTGGTCGGCGAGGTAGGCTGAACGAGCAGGTCCGGGTGGCGGAATGGCAGACGCGCTAGCTTGAGGTGCTAGTGCCCGTATAGGGCGTGGGGGTTCAAGTCCCCCCTCGGACACCAGAGTTCGTGGATATCCACGCGAGATCAACTCTCTTTCGCGTGGGGGACGCGAGCCGCGGCGACTCATATGTGCGCACCGAACCCAGCGAGTCGGTGTCACCTGCACTGACACCCTTGCCCTCGCGCTGGCGGGGGACTAGGTGAATCTCGGCCGCCTGCGCCCTCGCTGGCCCGATGAGCAGCTCGTCGAGGCGCTCGTTCCCACCCCATTGCCGGTCGCATCGCTGGAGCCGGTGCCGCTGCCGACACTGCCCGCGCCCGCCGCCCGCACGGGCGATGGGGTGCTGTTCGACGTGGGCCTACCCGACGCCGCCGGCCGGGTCACCGCTCGTGCGCTGTTGCGGGCCTTGGGCTGGGCACCGGGCCTCACCCTGCACGTCGACGTCGTGACTAGCGCAATCCTGATCACCTTGGCCGCCGAAGGCGCACACGTCGTGGGCACTCGCGAGGAGCTGCCCCTACCGGCCGCCGCCCGGCACCTGTGCGGCATCGCCACCGGCGAACCCGCCCTCCTGGCTGCCCTGCCACGCCAGAACCGCATTGTCGTGCACCCCTCAAACACCATCGCGGCGGTCCTGGCCGACCTGCACGCGCGCATTCTCGGAGAGCCCTCATGACCACGGATCCCGATCGTGTCGCCACCGCCCGAGCGCTGCTCGATCATCTCGGCCTCACCGCTGCCGACCTCACCTGGAGTAACCGGCCTGCCGTGCCGACAGTCGCCGAGTACCTGCCTGCTGTCGTCGCCGCGGCGAGCCCAGGCACCCGACGCACCTACGGCAGCTCCTGGAGACGAATGGCCGCAGCCCTCGGCGATCGGCGCATTGACGCGGTGCGCGCCAGCGACCTCGAAGCCCTCATGCGACAGGCCGCCGCCGGCGCCCGCCCTCGCTGCAACTCCCGTGACGGCCGGCACGCCGGTGAGCATCTCATCGCCGCTGCCCGCGCCTTCTACAACCGGGCCATCGCCGACGGCTACCTGACCACCGGGGACAGCCCTGCCCACCGGGTCCGCAAACCCCGCCGGCTGCCCAACACCCGCCGCGCCCTCACCCCCGACGAACTGTCCGACATCAACGCCGCTGCGCGCAGCGGCGGTAACGACATCGTGCTCGACGCGCTGTTGCTGCGCCTGCACACCGAAACGGCCTGTCGACGCGGCGGCGCCCTCGCGCTGCGCCTGATCGACCTGGACACCGACCACGCGCTCATCTGCCTGCGCGAAAAGGGTGGCACGCAACGCTGGCAGCCCATCACACCGATGCTCGCCAGCCGACTAAACGATCACGCCCGAGCCCGCGGCGCCGTGGTTCCGACCGACGCGCTGCTGCGCTACCGCAACGGCCAACCCGCCACCTACCGGCGCTACGACCTGATGTGGAAACGCATCGGCCGGCAGCTACCGTGGGTCGCCGTCCACGGCATCTCCACCCATTGGCTGCGCCACACCACCCTCACCTGGGTAGAGCGGCACTTCGGCTACGCCGTCGCCCGCGCCTACGCCGGACACACCGACCGCCGCGGACCCGCCACCACCACCTACATCAAAGCCGACCTCCACGCCGTCGCCACCGCCCTCGCCGCCCTCACCGGCCAGCCTCACCCACTGGCCGTCGTACCCGAACGGCAGGCCCCTCTGTATGAGGGGTGACGGCTGCCGGTCAGCCTCCCGCGAGGATGCAGTCCTACAAGCACCGTTCGATGGCCAGGATCAACTCATGTTTAGGGTGAAGTCGTCAACCAGTGCTTACACGCGGGCGTCGATGTCGTCGCGGACGATCCGGACGAAGGGCAGGTCTCTCCCGGCGGGGCTTGGGATGTCCCAGTCGAGGTAACGCTTGGCAGCGAGGATTGGACAGGCGTCTCCTCGATCAGCGGGCCGACGACTTCAGCGAGGGACCGGCCGGGCTTACTGGCACCTCCGCGCTACCCGTCCGAATCGTTCTCGTCGCGGGGGTGTGGAGCTGATCGGTGATACGCGGGAGAGTCGTGGGGAACTATGGGACGCCGAGGCGCGGTGTCGGGCGGTGCCGACGTCTCCTGCATCAACCTGGCCAGCCCGGCCCGGGTCGCCACCATCAGCAGTTTCTCGCCGCGCCGTAACCGGCGACCGGAAGGCAGTGAGGACGGCAGGCGAGCGCCGAGTGTATTGGTCACTTCGAGCAGCCACGCCTCGCCGGGTCTCCGTAGATCACCGACGGTCTGTTCCTCCAGAACCGAGTTCGGCGCCACGACGAGGTCAGCCATCAGTAGGACCCGTCGGTCGATCGGTATGGCTTCAAGGTGTTGGCCGAGCAGGCGCGCCGCGAAGAATGGCACCGCCAGGTAGCTGACGCTGCGCGAGATGGTGAGATCGAAGGCTCGCTGCACTTGTTCGGCGAAATCGCCGTCGAAAAGTCTCAGGACCACCCGCAGGTCGTGGTGGACGGACCGGCCGATCAACGCTGTCTCCAGGTTGACGGAGTCGTCGGACGTGATCACCACCAACGCACGGCTGGTGGGCACCGAGGCGGCCAGGAGTGTGTCGCGCCTGCTCGCATCGCCGATGATCAACGGTATCCCCAGTCCCCTGGCGACCTGTACACCACGCGCGTCGGCTGATTTGTCGATGGCGACGACGTCGACGCCGAGAGCGTGTAGCCCTTCGATCACATAACTGCCGACGCCTCCCAACCCCACCACCACAACGTGTTCCGCTATCCGCTTTGGCAGTGTGCCGTCGAGGACCTCAAGGCGGGCCTTGACGACGGCGTCGACGACGGCACCGGTCAACAGTGGGATCAGCGCGATACTGACGATCGTCAGGCCGAGTAGTGTCACCTGTTCCAGCGCACTGGCACTCAGCTCAGCGTCGGCTCCACCGAAGGCGGCGAGAGTAGCTGCGTAGATCGCCTCCCGCCAGGAGCCGTCCGAACGTTGCAGCGCCAGAATCGCGGACCCGGCGACCAGTAGGCCCACGAAACCCGCCAGCACGAACCGCAGCCTTCGCCACACCCGTCCGAGGATCGCCCCGACAGAGTGGCGCTGAGTGAGCCGGCGGCGAGGAGTCAGCGCTGCCGGTTTCCTGGGTACGGCGGAGGCGAGAACCAGGTCGGCTGCGTCTTGTTCCGCCCGTAGAACGTCGGCTTGCTCGCGCCCTTCGCTGACTGCCAGACCACACAGGACCTCGCGGGCGGGTACGTCATCTCGGCGTGCGACGACGAGGGCACCGCCGCGCAGCCCTTCGGTGGGCGTCACCTCGCCCACGGCTGCTGCCACGAACGCCGGCGCCGCCAGCGCTCCATCCGACAGCACCGTGCAGTACGGCAGTTGCGCGATGCCCTCACTCAGGCTCGTGTTGAACATCCGTACGACGATCCGCAGGCCCGGGTTGAGGCCGTGCGCCTGCAGGGCCGCCTCGATGTTCGCGACATCATTGCGCCCAACAAGGGCCAGGGCGTTTGCCTCGTCGAGCCTCGCCGACTGGAAGGCGTCGGTGTCCGGCCGCTCGGATTCGATGATCCGGACGCCGCCCAGTTTGGCGATCCGGCGGCCGTAGGTGGACGCCCGGGATGGCATGATTACCGTGACGGCCCGCTTGTGCCGGTTGATCAGTTCATCGGCCAAGCGGTAGGCCAGGGTGTCATCACCACAGATGACAAATCGCTGTATCGCCGGCACCTACCGGAACGTCGGCAGACACCGGGGTGACAGCCACACCGCCGATCGTATCGAGTGCGGACAAGGCCGCCTGGCTGGCGAGGTTGTGGGGACCTGTTGGGCGGTCACCATGCGCCGGGTCAGCCGGCGTGGTGCCAGTCTTCGACGGTGTCGGTCAGCGGATCTTTTTCGTCGCCCGTTTGCGGGGCGGCGTCAACAGCTCAGCGATCGCGGTGATCGCCGACGGCACCAGCCGGTAGTAGGCCCAGACGCCGCGCTTGTCGCGCTCGAGTAGGCCGGCCTCGGTGAGGATCCGAAGGTGATGACTCACGGTTGGTTGAGAGAGCCCGAGCGGCGCGGTGAGGTCACTGACGGACGCCTCGCCCTCGGGAGACGCCTGGATGAGGCTGAGCAGTCGCAGCCGGGCCGGGTCGGCGAATGCCTTCAGCACTCCCGCGAGCCGCTCGGCGTCGGCACGCTTGATCGGCTCGCCCGCAAGGGGCGAGATGGCAGGCATCGTCGTTTCCGCAGTTCCCACGTCATGCATCGTTGCAGCAACACCCCCGCCAGACCGGGGCAACGAGGCCTTGATCACGGTGAGGTTCTCGGGAGACGACTTTCCCGCGCCCGTTCCGGTCGTGTCGGCATGATGATCTGAAGAGCGAGGGGAGTGCCGGGGTGCCTGGATCGTGTGACGTGGTGGTCGTCGGGGGCGGGCAGGCCGGCCTGGCGGCGGGCTACTACCTGCGCCGCGCCGGCCTGGAGTACGTCATCCTCGATGCCCAGTCGCGGCCGGGTGGCGCGTGGCGTCATGGCTGGGACTCTTTGCGGTTGTTCTCCCCGGCGCCGTACAGCCCGCTGCCGGGGTGGGGGATGCCAAGCCAGGACGGTGAGGAGTTCCCGAGCGCCGGGCACGTCGTGGATTACCTGCGGGCCTACGAGCAGCGCTACGACCTTGCGGTGCGCCGGCCGGTCCGTGTACACGAGGTGTGGCCGGCGGGCGAGCTTCTGGCGGTGCAGACCGATGCCGGGATGTGGTCGGCCCGGTACGTCATCTCGGCGACCGGGACCTGGCAGTGCCCGTACCTGCCGGACGTCCCGGGCCGGGAGGAGTTCGGTGGCCGGCAGTTGCACACCGTGCTTTACGCCTCGGCGCTGGAGTTCCGCGGGCAGCGGGTCGTCATCGTCGGTGGAGGCAACTCCGGGGCGCAGATCCTGGCCGATGTGTCGCGGGTCGCCGAGGTCACCTGGGTCACCCAGCGCCCGCCACGGTTCATGCCGGACGACGTTGACGGTCGAGTGCTGTTCGATGTGGCCGCCCGCAAAGCCGCCGGTGGTGCCGGTGGCGGAGTGAGCGACTTGGGCGACATCGTGATGGTGCCCAGCGTCCGCGACGCCCGCGAGCGCGGCATGCTGCAGGCCCGTCCGATGATCACTCGGCTCAGCGCGCGCAGCGTGTGGTGGGCCGATGGCACCGAACAGCCGTGTGACGCGGTCATCTGGTGCACTGGGTTCCGGCCGAGCCTTGCCCACCTCGCGCCGCTGCTGCCGTCCTATGAACAGAAGGAGGTGGCTACCGACGGCACGCGGTCGGTAGACGAACCCCGGCTGTACCTGCTGGGGTACGGCGACTGGACCGGGCCCGCGTCCGCCACTTTGGTTGGCGCTGGCCGTACGGCAAAGGCCACGGTCGCCGATATCGCCGCCCGGATCCGCCCATAGAGACGGCATCGGCTGGCAGGACGCCGTTGAGTGGGGAAAGGCGGCTGCGGCCTGTCGGGCTGTCAGCGACGATGTGGCGGCGAGGTTCGCGTTGGGCGGATGCCGTACGGCAGGCCGTTCATGCCTGCCCGAACTTGCGGTCTTACCAGGCGCCGCCCGATCGCCGGGATCAACTCGTGGTGAGGGTGAGGTCGTCGATCAGCGCTCGTACGCGGGCGTCGATGTCGTCGCGGACGGTCCGGACGAAGGGCAGGTCCTTTCCGGCGGGGTCGGGGATGTCCCAGTCGAGGTAACGCTTGCCGGCGAGGACTGGGCAGGCGTCTCCGCAGCCCATGGTCACGATCACGTCGCTCGCGCCGAGAACGTCCGAGGTCAGGGGCTTGGGGTACGCCCGGCTGATGTCGACGCCCCACTCGCCGAGCGCCTCGATGACGTTGCGGTCCAGCCCGTCCGCCGGGTGCGAGCCCGCGCACCGCACGTGCACCCTGCCGTGTGCGTACCGGTCGGCGAGCGCGGTGGCGAGTTGGGAACGGCCGGCGTTGTAGGCGCAGAGGAACAGCACCTCGGGTACTGGTTTTTCGATGGTGCCTTCGACCTGCGCCAGGGCGGTGAGTCGTTCGGTGGCGAAGTTCTCCGTCAGTGCTGGCAGGTGGGTCTGGAGGCGGACAGTGCGGTGTAGGTACATGTAGGACTCGAAGACGTACCGTTCGACGGTCTCGGGGCCGAATACGCCGCTGAATCGGCTGGAGAGCCGTTTGGCGATCTGCCCGAGCACGTAGTCGACATCCCGGGTGTCTATTCCGTCGAACGGCCCGTCCATCACGTCGTCCTTAGGGTGTAACCGCTGGTGGGTGAGGTGGGCTGATCGGGGCAGGGTCGCTGCCGGTCACTGCCTGCGCTCGGCTAGGCATTGGTGACCTGGGTGGGGAAGAACCGGCGGCGGGCGGCGAGGCTGACGTAGACGAGGGCGACCAGGACCGGTACCTCGATCAGTGGTCCGACGACTCCGGCGAGAGCCTGGCCGCTGGTGACGCCGAACACGCCGATTGCCACGGCGATGGCGAGTTCGAAGTTGTTGCCAGCTGCGGTGAAGGCGAGCGTGGTGGTGCGTTCGTAGTTCAGGCCGATGGCCCGACCGATGGCGAATGAGCCGAACCACATGATCGCGAAGTACGCGAGCAGGGGAAGCGCGATACGGGCGACGTCCCAGGGTTGGGCGGTGATCGCGTCGCCTTGTAGGGCGAAGAGCAGCACGATGGTGAACAGCAGCCCGTACAGGGCGACCGGCCCGATGCGGGGCAGGAACTTCGCTTCGTACCAGTCGCGTCCCTTGGCCCGTTCGCCGAATTTGCGGGTGAGGTAGCCGGCGGCGAGGGGGATGCCGAGGAAGACCAGGACGCTGCCGGCGATGTCCCATCCGGAGACGGACAGTCCTGCCTGCTCCAGGCCGAGCCAGCCGGGCAGGACGGTGAGGTAGAACCAGCCGAGCACGCCGAAGGCGAGGACCTGGAAGACGGAATTGAGCGCGACCAGGACGGCGGCGGCTTCGCGGTCGCCGCAGGCGAGGTCGTTCCAGATGATGACCATGGCGATGCAGCGGGCGAGGCCGACGATGATCAGGCCGGTGCGGTACGCGGGCTGGTCGGGCAGGAGCAGCCAGGCCAGGGCGAACATGACGGCGGGGCCGATGAGCCAGTTGATCACCAGGGAGGAGATCAGTAGGCGTCGGTCGGAGGTGACGGTGTCGAGGCGGTCGTAGCGGACCTTGGCCAGGACCGGGTACATCATGATCAATAGACCCAGGGCGATGGGCACGGAGATCCCGCCGACCTTGACGTGGTCGAGGGCGTCGTCGAGTCCCGGGATCAGCCGGCCCAGGAGCAGCCCGGCGAGCATGGCGGCGCCGATCCATACCGGCAGGAGCCGGTCCAGCGTGGAGAGCCGGGGCGTGGTCTGCGCCGGGGTGGCCAGTGTCGTCATGTGCCTGGTTCCTCTGTTGGTTGCTCGGTGGGCGCGTCCGGGCCGCAGGGCCGTCTGCCCTCGGCGCCGGTGGGCGCATGGTCGGCGAGGGCGGCGATGCCCGCACCGAGTGCGCGGACCGCTTCCGGGCGGAGCCGGTAGTAGGTCCAGTAGCGGTGACGTTCGGTCTCCACCAGACCCGCCTGGCGCAGTGCCCGCAGGTGGTGGCTGATCAGCGGCTGGGTGACCCCCAGGTCTTCGACCAGGTGGCACACGCACAGCTGCTCCCGCGCCAGCGCCTGCATGACCCGCCAGCGCAGCGGATCAGCCATCGCCCGGAGCGCCGCAAGCTGCGTCTCATTCGTATCAACTGTCATTGAATTAAATCCTCGCTGATATGGATCGGATCGTCAACCTGCGGCCGGTGCTGAGTGAACGATTCGCGGTCCTGAAATTTGATGTCCATGTCGCGTTCATCCGCTGGTGGTGGGTTCGTCGCCTCGGAGTTCGCTGGCGGCCTATCCTCGTTCGCTGCCGCTACTGCCCGGTCACGGCGGTCGCAGCGCGATGACCTGCCTGTACCGCTGCGGGAACGCCTGCTCGCACGCGGTCCCCAATAACTCGGACAATCCGTACTTCGGTGACGTGGTCACCGCTGAGCTGTCCCGTCGCGGCCTGCTGCGCGCCGGTTCTCTCGGCGCCCTGGTCATCGGCGCCGGCGCCGTTGCTCTGGCCACCGATGCCGCCCCGGCGGAGGCCGTGGCCCCAGCGGGCCATACCGGGCCCCGCACACCAATCAACGGCGCAGGGCTGACGTTCAAGCCCATCCCGCCCAACACCCTGGACACCGTCATCGTGCCCAACGGCTGCGACAACGCGGTCATCCTCCGGTGGGGCGACCCGGTCGTGCCGGGAGCGCCGGCCTTCCGGGCCGATCGGCAGAGCGCCGCAGCGCAGGCCAAGCAGTTCGGCTACAACAACGACTGGCTCGTGACCCTGCCGCTGGACCGGCACGGCCGCCGGGCGCTGCTGGTGGTCAACCACGAGTACACCAACGAGAACCTGATGTTCCCCGGTTACACCACGCCGGAGGCGCTGACGGTGGAGCAGGTCCGGGTGTCGATGGCCGCCCACGGGCTCAGTGTGGTGGAGATCGAGCGGGTCGGTGACACCGGGCGGTGGGTGCCGGTTGCCCGCGGGACGCGGCGGTGGAACCGGCGGATCACCGCCGGCACACCGATGCGGTTCACCGGCCCGGCTGCCGGCTCGGCGCTGCTACGCACCGCGGCCGACCCATCCGGCACCATGGTCCTCGGCTCGCTGAACAACTGTGCCGGCGGACTCACCCCGTGGGGCACGATCCTGTCCGGCGAGGAGAACTTCAACCAGTACTTCGTCGGCGGCGACGCCGTCCCCGCCGGGGCCAAGCCTGCCCTGACCCGCTACGGCATCGACACCGTCAACCGCTACCCGTCCGGGTCACGCAAGTGGGAGCGCGCCGACGCCCGGTTCGACCTGAGCGCCCACCCGAACGAGGCCAACCGGTTCGGCTGGATCCTGGAACTCGATCCGCACGACCCGAACTTCACCCCGCGCAAGCACACGGCACCGGGTCGCTTCAAGCACGAGGGCGCGGAGATCATCCTCGCCCGCGACGGGCGGGTCGTGGCCTACATGGGCGACGACGAGCGCTTCGACTACCTGTACAAGTTCGTCTCGGACAAGAAGATGCGCCGGGGCGACAAGCCCTTCGACCGGGCACACAACATGACCCTGCTGGAGTCGGGAACGTTGTACGTCGCATCCTTTGGTTTCAGCTCCGCGCCTGAGATCGACGGCTCGGGCACGCTGCCCGCCGACGGGGCATTCAACGGCACCGGCCGGTGGATCCCCCTCGCCCGGGATCGGCAGTCCCTGGTTCCTGGCATGAGCGTCGATGAGGTCCTGGTGCACACCCGGCTGGCCGCCGACGCGGTCGGTGCCACGAAGATGGACCGCCCCGAGGACGTCGCGCCGAACCTGCGCACCGGCAAGGTGTACGCCGCGTTGACCAACAACACCCGCCGTGGTGCTGCCCGGCAACCGGCCGCTGACGAGGTCAATCCTCGATCGAACAACCGGCACGGCCATATCCTGGAGATCACTGAGGACGGCGGCGACAACGCGGCGACCACGTTCACCTGGACGGTTCCGATCGTGTGCGGCGACCCGGCCGACCCGTCGACGTACTTCGCCGGCTACGACAAGACCAAGGTCAGCCCGATCTCCTGCCCCGACAACCTCGACTTCGACGCCCACGGCAACCTGTGGATCTCCACCGACGGTAACGCGCTCGGCTCCAACGACGGCCTGTTCGCCGTGCCCCTCGACGGCCCCGAACGCGGACACGTGAAGCAGTTTCTCACCGTCCCGGTCGGTGCGGAGCAAGCGTCGGCATCGCTCAGCGACGACAACCGCACCGTGTTCGTCTCCGTCCAGCACCCCGGCGAGATCGATGGTGCGAGCATGGACAACCCCGCCTCCACCTGGCCGGATGGTGACTACGCCCGTCCGGCCGTGATCAGCGTCTGGGGCGTCGACGGCCGACACATCGGCGCCTGACCCCGTCACGTGAGCGGACGCCCGGACCACCACGGTCCGGGCGTCCGCCCCATGTCAACTCGTGCAGTCCGTCCTTGCGCTCAAGGGCTTTCTGCTGCGCCATCCGCCTTGGCTGGAGTGAACGAAGAGTGAACGGCAAGGGAATCGATGCAAAGCCTGAGAGCCGCTGGCAAGGGGAAATAAACACTCGCTTATGTTCAGCTTCCGTTCACCTAGTCGACGATATGCGATCACATAAGCAATCTTTTATGAGCTCGTCGGTGAAAGACAGCCGACCCCGAACGAGCACCGGCGATACCCGCCGGCCTGTCTGAAGAGGACGAATTGTGATCGAGACGGTGCGTGGGCTGGGCCTGGCGTCAGTCGCGCTGGTCCTGACGGTCGGTCTGGCTGCCTGTGGCAGCGACAACAACGACGGTGGCTCCGGGACCGGTGCCGCGGCTGAGCTGTCCGGCGACGTGAAGGTCGACGGATCGAGCACGGTCGGCCCGCTGAGCAAGGCGGCGGCCGAGCTGTTCGCCGACGAACAGCCCAAGGTGAACGTCACGGTGGGCATCACCGGCACCGGCGGCGGGTTCAAGAAGTTCTGCAACGGCGAGACCGACATCTCCGATGCCTCCCGGCCGATCAAGGACACCGAGAAGGCCGAGTGCGACAAGAACGGCGTCAAGTACGTCGAGCTGATCGTGGCCAACGACGCGCTGTCGGTGGTGGCCAGCAGGGACAACACCTTCGCTGACTGCCTGACGGTGCCGCAGCTCAAGGCGATCTGGGAGCCCGGCTCGAAGGTCAACAACTGGAACCAGGTCGACCCCAAGTTCCCGAACGAGCCGCTGAAGCTGTTCGGCGCGGGCACCGACTCCGGCACCTTCGACTACTGGACCGCTGCGATCAACGGCAAGGAGAAGGCGCACCGTACCGACTACACCCCGACCGAGGACGACAACGTCACCGTGCAGGGCGTGAGCGGTTCCAAGGGCGGGCTCGGGTACTTCGGGTTCACCTACTACGAGGAGAACGCGGACAAGCTGAAGCTCGTCAAGGTCGACGGCGGCGGCGGCTGCGTCGAGCCGAGCGTGGCCACCGCGCAGGACGGCAGCTACAAGCCGCTGTCCCGGCCGCTGTTCATCTACGTCTCCGACAAGGGCATCGCCAAGAAGCAGGTCAAGGGCTTCGTCGACTTCTACATCGTGAGCATCGACGAGGTCGTCAAGGAAGCCAAGTACGTGCCGCTGACCGCAGCCCAGAAGGAGACCCTGAAGTCCGAGTTCGCGACCCTGACAAAGGGCTGAGCGGACTCGTGGCGGTCATCACCCCCGGAGCCCCCGTCCCCGCCGCCTCTGTGCGGCGGGGACGCCGCCGGCCCGGCGAACGCATCATCGAGGGTTTCCTCGTCCTCGCCGCGGTGGTCTCCATCGCGACGACCATCGGCATCATCGTCTCGCTGCTGTTCCCCACCGTGGAGTTCTTCGGTGAGGTCAGCATCATCGAGTTCGTCACCGGTACGCAGTGGACCCCGTTGTTCTCGATCAAGCAGTACGGGGTGCTGCCGCTGCTGGTCGGCACGCTGTGGGTGACGCTCATCGCGACGGTCATCGCGGTGCCGCTGGGTATCGGGGCGGCGATCTACCTGTCCGAGTACGCCCATCCCGGCACCCGCAAGTTCCTCAAGCCGATCCTCGAGGTTCTCGCCGGCATCCCGACCGTGGTGTACGGGTTCTTCGCCCTGACCTTCCTCAATCCCATCCTGATCGACCTGTGGCCCAGCGACGGCAAGCCGGAGTTCCAGAACCTTCTGGTCGCCGGCATCGCGATGGGCATCATGATCGTGCCGACCGTGGCCAGCCTGGCCGAGGACGCGATGAGCGCCGTGCCGCAGAGCCTGCGCGAGGGTGCCTACGCCCTGGCGTCGACGAAGATGCAGGTCGCCACCCGCGTCGTGGTGCCCGGGGCGTTGTCGGGGATCGTCGCCGCGATCGTACTCGGGGTCTCCAGGGCGCTCGGAGAGACGATGATCGTCACGATCGCCGCCGGATTGAAGACCGATGGCATCCCGTGGTCGCCCATCGACGGCGCCGCGACCATGACCAGCTTCATCGCCGGCGCCGCCCAGGGTGACCTGCCGGTGGACTCCCTCGACTATCTGACCATCTTCGCGGTGGGCACCACCTTGTTCCTGTTCACCTTCGCCCTCAACGCCCTGTCTATCCGGCTGGTCCGCAAGTTCCGGGAGGTGTACGAGTGAGTGCGACGTCCACACCGCCGGCCTCCCACGCGGCGAACCCGCGCCACCGGCCGTCGCTGAGCCAGCGGCGGTCGCGCCCCGGGGAGGTGCTGTTCAAGCTCGCGTTGCAGTTCTGCCTGCTGGTCGCGTTCGCGTTCCTGGTCGCTTTGATTGCCTTCGCGGTCATCAAGGGCTGGAACCGTCTCGACCCTCGCCTGTGGGAGGAGATGCCCACCGGCGCTGCCTCCCGTGTCGCGCGCGCCGGCGTCCAGTCGGCGATCACCGGCACGCTGTGGGTCATCGGCCTGACCGCCGCGATCTGTCTGCCGATCGGCATCGCCTCGGCGATCTACCTGGAGGAGTACGCCGACAACACCCGCTGGTACAACCGGCTGCTGGAACTCAACATCCAGAACCTCGCCGGTGTCCCGTCGATCGTGTTCGGCATCCTCGGCCTCGGACTGATCGCCCGGGTGATCGGTCTCGGGTTCACCGTCATCACCGCCGCGATCGTGCTGTCCCTACTCGTCCTGCCCGTCGTCATCATCGCCAGCCGGGAGGCCCTGCGCGCAGTGCCGCGCTCGATCCGGCAAGCCTCCTACGCGCTCGGCGCGACCAGGTGGCAGACCACCTGGCGGCAGGTCCTGCCCGCCGCCGTCCCCGGCATGTCCACCGGCGCGATCCTCGCCCTGTCACGAGCCCTGGGGGAGGCGGCCCCGCTGATCCTGCTCGGCGCGGTCACCTTCATCCGGTTCAACCCCGACAGCCTGCTGTCGTCGTACACCACCCTGCCGATCCAGATCTACAACCTGATCAAGGAGCCGCAGGCCGAGTTCCAGGAGCTCGCCGCCGCGGCGATCGTGCTGCTGCTGGTCATCCTCCTCGCGCTGAACTCCGCCGCGATCCTCATCCGCAACAGGTTCCAGAAGCGCTGGTAGCAGGCCACCCCCACTGTGAGCGATCCGAACCGAAAGGCCCCCGACGTGACCGACACCGTGAGCAGCACCCGCCCGGCACCACCTCCGGTGGCGCTGGTCAACCCCGCCAACCGGAACGAAGGAGCACCCCGCGGCGGCGACGAGCAGGTCCTTCGTCTGGAGGATGTCAACATCTTCTACGGTGACTACCAGGCCGTCCGAGGCGTCGACATGACCATCGGCCGGCACCAGATCACCGCCCTGATCGGCCCCTCCGGGTGCGGCAAGTCCACCGTGTTGCGCTCGCTCAACCGGATGAACGACCTCATCCCCGGCGCCCGCGTCGCCGGCCGGGTCACCTACCACGCGAGGACCTCTACGCCCGTGAGGTCGACCCCATCGAGGTCCGCCGCCGTATCGGCATGGTGTTCCAGAAACCCAACCCGTTCCCCAAGTCGATCTACGACAACATCGCCTACGGGCCCCGCGTCACGGGCATGCGAGTGTCCAACATGGACGAACTGGTGGAGAAGGCCCTGCGCCGCGCCGCCCTGTGGGACGAGGTCAAAGACAAGCTGAAGCAGTCAGCTCTCGCCCTGTCCGGTGGGCAGCAGCAACGGCTGTGCATCGCCCGCACCATCGCCGTAAGCCCCGAGGTCATCCTCATGGACGAGCCGTGCTCGGCGCTCGACCCGATCGCCACCAGCAAGATCGAAGACCTGATGTTCGAGCTGAGCCGCGACTACACCATCGTCATCGTCACCCACAACATGCAGCAGGCCGCCCGGGTCTCGCACCGCACCGCGTTCTTCACCGCCGAGGTCGACGAGCAGGGCGAGCGACACGGCCGGCTCATCGAGTACGACACCACCAACAAGATCTTCACCAACCCGGCCCAGAAGCGCACCGAGGAATACATCACCGGCCGATTCGGCTGACCCGCCCAATCTCGTCAGCGAAGGCCAACAATGCAGCCCGATTCCATCGAGACGCCGCGGTGCCAACCCATGACACCGCAGACCACCAGGACCCGATTCCTGCTCCTGGTCCTCGACCCCGACACCAGCACGGCCAACGCCCTCGCCGAGCAGCTGCAGGAGCGGCAGATCGACGTCGTCGTCACCGGCGACCCGGCCGACGCCCTGCTGCAGGCCGGCGCGCTGCTACCCGACGCCGTCCTCACGGCCACCGACGTCCCGCCCATGCGCGGCTCGACCATCGCGCGCGCCCTGCACACCCGCGCCTGCATTCCCACCCTCGTCGGGGTGGGAGAGCACGACGGAATGGAAGGCAGCCTCGCCCTCGCCGCAGGTGCCACCGCCTGCGTCGCCCGACCGTACCGCGTCACGGAAATCCTGCCGATGCTGCGCGCGATCTCCCCGGACACCGCAGCGGACTTTCAGGTCGCCGTGGAGGTGGGGACGCTGCGGCTGGACCCGGCGGCGCACGAGGTGCGGCTGGCCGGCAGGCGCATCGAACTGCCGATGCGGGAGTTCGAGCTGTTGCACCTGCTCATGCTGCACGCCCGCCGGGTCGTCACCCGACACCAGATCAACCGGCTGCTCTGGAGCGGCGAAGGGGACGCGTCCAACACCCTGAACGTGCACATTCGGCGCCTGCGGCGCCGGCTCGGCGATAACCTGCGGAAACCCTCGATCATCGTTTCCGTACGCGGGATGGGATACCGTCTCGACCCACCGTAGTCACCTCGTGATCGGCGTCACTTGCTGTTCACCTTCCGGTCATTCGACCCCTGAGCAGGGCTTCCTAGACTCGGATCATGTCTTCCGCCGCCACCGCCCCGGCCGTCGCGCCTGCGTGCGCGCCCGCTCCGGTGGGGCCGCCGTTACCGCGCGTCGACGCCGAACAGTTCGCCCGGCTGTTCAAGGCCCTCTCCGACCCCACCCGGCTGCAGATCCTGTCGATCATCGAGGTCGCGCCGAGCGGTGAGGCGTGCGTCTGTGACCTGACCGAGGCGTTCGACATGACCCAGCCGGCGATCAGCCACCACCTGAAGATCCTGGTCGAGGCGGGCGTGCTGAATCGCAACAAGCGCGGCAGCTGGGTCTGGTACTCCCTCAACCCTGGGCAGCTGGAACCCGTCAAGCACCTCCTGCCGAAGCGGCGTCTCCTGCCGATCGTGTCCTGACCGGCTCGGCCGCTGGGCTCAGACGCGAAGCCGTTCGCCTCAGCGCTTCTCCGTCACCTCTCGCTGCCAGTTCGTGGCGGCGATCTGCACGGCGTCCCACGGGCTGCCCAACGGTGGGGTGTACGACAGGTCGAGCTCGGCGATGTCGGCGACGCTGGCGCCGTAGGAGATAGCGGTGGCGTACGTGTCGATGCGCTTGGCGATGTCAGCACCGCGGGTGCCGAGCAGTTGCGCGCCGAGGAGTCTGCCGGTGCGGCGGTCCCCGGTGACTCGGACTCGGACGGGTGTCGCGCCTGGGTAGTACGCCTTGTGATCGTCGGCGGTGGAGGCCACGGTGACCGGGTCGTAGCCGGCCTTGCGGGCGTGGTCGTCGCGCAGCCCGGTGCCGGCGGCGACGAGGTCGAAGACCTTGACGGCCTGGGTGCCCAGCGATCCGGCGAACAAGGCTTCCCCGCCGAGCGCGTTCGTGCCCGCGACCCGGCCCTGCTTGTGGGCGGTGCTGCCCAGCGGCAGGTACACGTGCCGGTCGAGGAGCCGGTGGTAGGTGTGCACACAGTCACCGGCGGCGAAGACGTCGGGCAGGTTGGTACGCATCTGTCGGTCGACCGCGATCGCACCGTGCACGCCGAGGGTGACGCCCGCGGTTGCGGCGAGGTCGGTGTCTGGGCGGACTCCGGTGACGACAAGGACGACGTCCGCCTCGTAGGTGGTGGCATCGGTGTCGACACGCAGCCGGTCGCCGTCGGAGGTGACGGCGTGAACCGTGGTGGCGCACCGCACCGTGACGTCCTGACCTTGCAGGTGCTCGGCGAGGGGTTGGGCCAGCTCCGGGTCAATGGTGGGCATGACCTGGTTGACCTGCTCGATGAGGGTGACCTGCAGGCCGCGGGTGGTGAGCGCTTCGGCCATTTCCAGGCCGATGTAGCCGGCGCCGACGATGACCGCCGAGCGCGCCCGGCGCTGCTGCACCGATTGCAGGAGGGCGAAGGTGTCACCCATGGTGTGCAGCGTGTGGAGGCCGTCGGCCGGCCCGAGCTGGTTGAGGCCAGCGATCGGTGGGCGTACCGCGACGGCCCCGGTGCCGATGACGAGCCGGTCGTAGTCCAGGGTCGTGGTGGTGCCGTCCGGCGTGGTCGCGGTGACCGTGTGCGTGCCCGCGTCGATGGCGGTGGCACGGTGATTGAGCCTCACCCGCAGGCCGGCCTTGTTCAGGTCGTCGCTGCTGCGGTGGGCGAGGCTGCGCCAGTCGGGGACATCACCGGACACGTGGTACGGGATGCCGCAGATGCTGAAGTTCGGGTAGGCATCGGCGACGAGGAGCGTCACCTCGGCGCCGGGGTCGAGTTCACGGGCGCGCAGGCCGGCGCTGATACCGGCGTCGCTGCCACCGATGACGAGCAGACGCGTCACGTTTCTCCCTGCGAGGGTTGGGTGGCCGCCGGCACCGGCGAACCCGGGGACGGCTCAGGACTGGGCGGCGAGGTACCGCTCGGCGTCGAGGGCGGCGGCGCAGCCGGTGCCGGCGGCGGTGATGGCCTGGCGGTAGGTGTGGTCGACGAGGTCGCCGGCGGCGAAGACGCCGGGCAGGTTGGTGCGGGTGCCGGGGGAGTCGACGGTGACGTAGCCGTCGTCGTCGAGCCTCACCTGGCCGCGGAAGAGTTCGCTGCGAGGGTCGTGGCCGATGGCGACGAACACGCCGGTGACATCCAGGACGCGGGTCTCGCCGGTGTGGACGTCGCGCAGGCGGGCCCCGACGACGGCGCCGTCCTGGCCGAGGATCTCCTCGACGACGCTGTTCCACACCACCCGGATCTTGCCGTTACTCAACGCGCGCTCGGCCATGATCTGGCTGGCGCGGAACGTGTCGCGGCGGTGGACGATGGTGACAGTGCGGGCGAAGCGGGTGAGGAAGGTGGCTTCTTCCATCGCGGTGTCGCCGCCGCCGACCACCGCGATGTCCTGGTCCCGGAAGAAGAACCCGTCGCAGGTGGCGCAGGCGGACACGCCGTGGCCGAGAAGTTCCTGCTCGCCGGCAACGCCGAGGGGGCGCCAGGCGGAACCGGTGGCCAGGATGACCGCGTCCGCCTGGTAGGCCTTTTCGCCGACCCACACGGTCTTGGTAGGGCCGGTGAGGTCGACGCGGGTGACGTCGTCGGTGATGAACTGGGCGCCGAAGCGGTCGGCCTGCTTGCGCATGGTGTCCATCAGGTCGGGGCCGGTGATCCCGTCGGGGAAGCCGGGAAAGTTCTCCACCTCGGTGGTGGTCATCAGCGCACCGCCGGACTGGCTGCCCTCGATGACGAGAGGCGCGAGGTTGGCGCGGGCGGCGTAGAGGGCGGCGGTGTATCCGGCGGGTCCGGAGCCGATGATGATCAGGCGGTGCGAGTCGGACACGGGAGGTCTCCTGCTCAGGGGAGAGCCGCCCGCCGACGACGGGGTCGGCGAGCGGGGGGTGGTTGACAGGGTCAGGCGGCGGTGCGCAGCTCGCCGAGGAGCTTCTCCACCCGGGTACGGATCTCGTCGCGGATCGGGCGCACGGATTCGACGCCCTTGCCGGCGGGGTCTTCGAGCTTCCAGTCCTCGTAGCGCTTGCCCGGGAAGACGGGGCAGGCGTCACCACAACCCATGGTGACGATGACGTCCGATGACTCGGCCGTGGCGTACTCGAGGAGTTTCGGCGTCTGGCCGGTGATGTCGATGCCGACCTCGCGCATCGCCTCGACGGCGGCAGGGTTGACGGTGTCGGCGGGGGCGGAGCCGGCGGAGCGGACTTCGACGGTGTCGCCGGCGAGGTGGCGCAGCCAGCCGGCGGCCATTTGGGAGCGGCCGGCGTTGTGGACGCAGACGAACAGGACGCTGGGCTTGTCGGACATCAGGAGCCTTTCTTGCAGGGTAGGTTGCGGAGCCGGTTGACCGGCGCCCGGTCAGGTATCGCGGGCAGGGTGCGGGCGGGGTCGCTGTTGCGGTCGAGCAGGTCGTAGCGGCCGACGGGACGCGATGGATTCATCAGTTCCCGATGCCCCACTCTGCTGCGGCTCGGTGCTCATGCGGTGCGGTCGGTCGCTGGATCGCGCTCGGTCACCGCGTGGGTAGGGCTGGTGTCAGTCGTAGCGCTCGCCCGAGTTCATGGCGGCGGTGACGATGGGGGCGACGCGGTCGATGCGGGCGGCGAGGTCGGTGAACGCGGCCTCGAAGGCGTCGTCGGTGTCGATGCGGACCGGGTCGGGGACCGACCAGTGCAGCCGGGGCCGGGCCGGGTCGGTGAGTTCCTCGTGGGCGTTGTCGCAGACGGCGATCAGCAGGTCGTCGTCACGCACGATGTCCGCGACGTGCGCGGTGCCGGTCGCGTCCAGCAGCAGCCCGTGGCGCTGAGCCACGGCGACGGCGCGCGGATGAACCCGCTCTGCCGGCTGCGTTCCGGCCGATGCCGCCGAGGTGTGCGTGCGGTCCGACCAGAGGGCGGCGGCGAGCTGCGAGCGGGCCGAGTTGCGGGTGCAGACGAACACCACCCGACCCACGCCGGCCATCGGCGCTGGCGTCAACGCGGTCAATGCCTCGGGCCGCAGCCGCAGGTAGGTGCGACGGCGGTCTCCCTCGGACCGGCCGCGAACGACGAGGCCGGCCTCGCTGAGGACCTTGACGTGGTGGGCGACCAGATTCGTCGGCATCTGAAGGTCGTGGGCGATCTCGCCAGGAGAGGCGTCGCCCAAGGTGAGCGCGTCGACGACCGCCAGGCGCGACGGATCGCCGAGCGCGGCGTGAATCCGGGCGCGCCCCGACAGCGATGCAAGCTCAGTAGTCATTGACTCAACTATTGCTGACCTACAGGAATGTTGTCAAGTGGCGGCGAGTCGGCGGCCCGACTGGTCGGAGGCTCGGCCGAGGCTGACGCTCGGGCCTGAGGTGCGCCGAGCGGGCAGGCGGCTCGCGCCGAGGGCGATTGGCCGGGAAGCAGGGGTTCACGTCACGGCTGGGCCGTGCGGCTGCTGTCAGCAGCAGGTCATCAGATACGACTGCAGCTCGGCCAGCGCCGCGACGGCGCCGTCGCGGTCGGCGCGGTAGTACACGGTCTTCCCCTCGCGCCGTGAGGTCACGATCCGCCCCCGGCGTAGCAGGGTCAGCTGCTGCGACGCTGTCGCTTGGCTGATGCCCGTGCGCTCGGCGACTTCCCCTACGGACATCTCGGCGCCTTGGGAGAACAGCATCATGATCCGCTGTCGCGTCGGGCTGCCGAGCGCCTTGAGGAACTCCTGCGTGTCCGGCCCGAGCCCGGTTGGTGCGGCGTCGGGCGCGACCGCTGCGGGCTCTGGCTCATCCATGGCCCCACCTTCTCGCATCACCATCATATTGTCATTCAACTAAACGACGATATGATGTTGGAGTGACCACCTCTAAAGAACCCGTCGTCATCGTCGGCGGCGGCCAGTCCGGTCTCGCCGCCGCCCACGCCGCCCTCTCCGCTGGCCTGCGCCCCGTCGTCCTGGAAGCAGGCACCGCGCCGGTGGGGTCCTGGCCCGACTACTACGACAGCCTCACCCTGTTCTCCCCGGCCCGTTACAGCAGCCTGCCCGGCATGGCCTTCGACGGGGGAGACCCCGACCGCTACCCGACCCGCGACGAGGTCGCCGCCTATCTGCGCCGCTATTCCGCAAGCATCGACGCCGAGATCCGCACCGGCACCCGGGTAACCGCTGTGCACCCGCGCCCGGGCGGGGGCTACCTCGTCCAGACCGACGGCGGCGACGAGATTGCTGCGGCGGGCATCGTCGCCGCGAGCGGATCCTTCGGCAATCCGTACCTGCCGGTACTGCCCGGCAAGGATGCCTACGTCGGCGAGGTGCGGCATGTCGCGCACTACCGGCGGCCCGAGCCGTATGCCGGCAAGCGGGTCCTCGTCGTGGGTGCCGGGAACTCCGCCCTCCAGGTCGCCTACGAGCTCGCGCCACACGCGAGGGTCACCCTCGCCACCCGGGCGCCGATCCAGTTCATGCCGCAGCGCGTCCGAGGCCGGGACCTGCACCACTGGCTCCGCGTCACCGGTGCGGACCTGCTGTCCCGAGCAGTGCTCACCCGACTCGTCCGCCATGCCGCCGTGCTTGACACCGGCGTCTACCGCGACGCGATCACCGCCGGCCTGCTTGCCCGCCGGGAAATGTTCACCGCCTTCACCGCCGACGGCGTCATCTGGGCGGACGGTACGCACGAGGCGCTCGATGCGGTGATCTTTGCGACCGGCTACCGCCCGCACCTCGACTACCTCGCTCCGCTCGGCACCCTGGATGACGGCATGCCCCGCCACGTTGCAGGTGTCTCCACGACCCATCGAGGACTGGTCTATCTCGGGTTGGAGTTCCAGCGGTCGTTCTCGTCGAACACCCTTCGCGGCGTCGGGCGCGACGCGGCGCATGTCGTTGCCGCCCTCGCTGCCTACCAGTCCGGCCGATCGCGGCGCCGGTTGCAGCCTATGACGCGGTTGCCGGTTCGATGCTGAGCAGCGCCGCGAGTTGGCGCAGGACGGCCGGCCGAGCCCGGTAGTACACCCAGGTGCCGCGCCGCTCGGCGTCGACGAGGCCGGCCTCCCGCAGGGTCTTGAGGTGATGCGAAATGGTGGGGCCGGTGAGGTTGAAGGCCGGGGTGAGGTCGCAAACGCACGCCTCTCCGCCCTCGGCAGAGGCGATCATCGACATCAGCTGCAGCCGGACCGGATCGCCGAGGGCCTTGAACGCCGGCGCGAGCAGCGCGGCGGTCTCGGCCGGCACGCGGTGCTGCGCCAGGGGTTGGCAGCAGAACACCTCGGCGGTCACGTCGGCGAGGGTGAGGGGCGCAGCTTGCTTCGACATTCCTCTAGGTTGACATCCCTCTAATCAATGTGCAACTGTCTGTTTCGACAGACGTCGAGACAGTGGGGAGATGGAGGAGATCATGTTCAGGCTCACGCGCCGACCGAGGGCATCGACGGCCGGTGTCCGATTTTGCGACTCCTGTGCCGAGGTGAGCACCGCCGAGCAGCGTGCCCGGCGCCGCTTCGACGCGACGCGGGCCGCCCACGCGACCTTCGGTCGATGATCGCCGCTCGCGGTTGGTAGGCTTAATCGCCTATCGGCGATGAACGATGAAGGGGTGGTGGGGGTGGCCGAGCTACTCGATCGGACGACGGCGCAGACATACGCGTCGTGGTTCCGGGCGCTAGCTGACCCGACTCGAGTGCAGATCGTCGAGTACCTTGCCCGGCAGGCTCAGGCGATGAGCGTGAGGGAGATCGTCGCCGCGATCGGCTTGGCGCAGTCCACCGTCTCGCAGCACCTGAAGATCCTCACCGAGGTGCGATTCGTCCTCGTCGAACCGATCGGCACCGCCCGCCACTACCGGATCAACGACGCCTGCGTCGACTGCTTCCCCTCCGCCGCGGACGTCGTCATGGGCCGACCTGCCCCGAACCCGAACGGAGCCTGCTGATGGCCGACAGCACGGTGCGCCCCCTGCGGGACGATGACGCCGAGCGGGTCCTGGCGATCTACCAGGCCGGACTCGACGCCGGCAATGCCAGCTTCGAGACGACCGCACCCACCTGGGCGGCGTTCGACGCGGCGAAGCTGCCCGAGCACCGTTTCGTGGCGGTCGACGGGACCGACACGGTGGTCGGTTGGATCGCCGTCGCGACCACCTCGGGTCGCGCGGTCTACGCCGGTGTGATCGAGCACTCCGTCTACGTCGATTCCGCCGCGCAGGGCCGCGGCGTCGCCCGGCTGCTGCTCGACACACTGATCGCCTCTACCGACGCCGCCGGCATCTGGACCATCCAGTCCGGAGTCTTCCCCGACAACGCCGCCAGCCTCACCCTGCACGCGCGGGCCGGCTTCCGGGTCATCGGCGTGCGCGAGCGGGTCGGTCGCCACTACGACCGCTGGCGTGACGTCGTCCTGCTCGAGCGGCGCAGTCCCGTCGTCACCTGACCGACCCCGGCCCCGCAACCGCGGAGTCCCGTCTACCCATTTGATTCGACAGTCATCAACGCAGAGGAGTTTGATCGATGAGCACCCCGAACGAGCTACCCGTCGTGGTCATCGGCGCCGGCCCGGTCGGCTTGGCCGCCGCCGCGCACCTGCACGAGCGGGGCATCGCCTTTACCGTCCTGGAAGCAGGAGACACCCCGGGTGCCGCCGTGCGGCAGTGGGGCCACGTGCGCGTGTTCTCCCCGTGGCGCTACAACATCGACCCGGCCGCCCGCCGCCTCCTCGACGAGGCGGACTGGGTCGCCCCTGACCTGGAGGCCCTGCCCACCGGAGCGGAGCTCGTCGACGACTACCTCCAACCCCTTGCCCAGCTGCCGCAGCTCAAGCCGTACCTGCGTTACGCGTCCGGGTCGAGGCGATCAGCCGCCTGGGCCTTGACCGGCTGCGCACTGCCGGTCGTGAGTCCACGCCGTTCCTGATCCGCCTCGCCGACGGCGAGGAGCTCCTCGCCCGCGCGGTGATCGACGCCTCGGGCACCTGGGGCACCCCGAATGTCCTGGGCGCGTCCGGCCTGCCCGCCCGAGGCGAGTCCACTGTCGCTGCGTTCCTGGAGCACGCGCTGCCCGATGTTCTCGGCGCGGCCCGGGACCGCTTCGCCGGACGGCACACTCTCGTCGTCGGGGCCGGCCACTCCGCCGCGAACACGCTGCTGTCCCTGGCCGAACTGGCCGAGTCCACGCCGGGCACCGAAGTGACCTGGGCGATCCGGACCGCCTCACCGGCGCGTACCTACGGCGGCGGGGACGCCGACGCCCTCCCGGCTCGCGGTGCCCTGGGCTCACGGCTGCGCGCCCACGTCGACGCCGGCCGAATCCGGCTGCTCACCGGCTTCTCCGTGCACGCCCTCACCCCGACAGACGGCCGGGTGAGTGTGGCGGTGCGCCACGCCGACGGCAGCGAGGAATCGGCCACCGTCGACCGGATCGTCGCCGCCACCGGCTTCCGCCCGGACCACTCGATCGCCGCCGAGCTGCGCCTGGACCTCGACCCGATCATGGGGGCCGCCCGCGCCCTGGCCCCGCTGATCGACCCGAACGAGCACTCCTGCGGCACCGTGCCCCCGCACGGTGTCGACGAGCTCGCCCATCCGGAGGTCGGCTACTACGCCGTCGGCATGAAGGCCTACGGCCGCGCGCCGACGTTCCTGATGGCCACCGGCTACGAGCAGGTTCGCTCCGTCGTCGCCGCCCTCGCCGGAGACTGGGACGCCGCCCGCGACGTCCAACTCGACCTGCCCGAGACCGGGGTGTGCAACAGCAACCCGGACGACTCTGCCACCGGCGACAGCTGCTGCGGGCCGGCGCCCACCGCCGAACCCGCAGCGCGTGGACTCGCCACCGGCATCTCCGGCGGGCTGCTGTCCACACCGTTGAACCTGGTCACCCTCGACACCGCCCCGTCCGGCGGTCAGGCCGGTGGCTGCTGCAGTTGATGCCCACCACCGCGACGGTGCCCGCCGACCTCACGGTCGGCGGGCACCACGCCCACGGCTGGCGAATCGTCGCCGCCCTGGCCATCACCTCCACCGTCGGCTACGGCACCCTCTACTACGCCTACCCGGTGCTGCTGCGCCCCATGGCGGCCACCCTCGGCGCCTCGACCACCGCCGTCACCGGCGCGCTCACCGTTTCCGTCCTCGCGGGTGCCGTCATGGCCATCCCGGTCGGCAGGTGGCTCGACCACCACGGCGGGCGCGCGCTGATGACCGCCGGGTCGATCGCGGCCACCGCTCTGCTCGTGGCGTGGTCCCAGGTGCAGACCATCGGTCAGCTCTACGCGGTCATGGTCGGCATCGGAATCACCGGCGCGATGGTGCTCTACGAGCCAGCCTTCGCCGTCGTCATCGCTTGGTTCACCCCAGACCGACGCGCCACGGCCCTGTTGGCCGTCACCATCGTGGCCGGCTTCGCCAGCACCATCTTCATGCCCCTGACCGGTCTCCTGGCCGCACACCTTGGCTGGCGCGGCGCGCTCCTCGTCCTCGCCGTCATCCACGGCCTGGTCACCGTGCCCCTGCACGCACTCACCATCCGCCGACCCCGGACATCAGCGGCGCCGACACCTGCTGACCCCAACCCGCCGGCCCACGCCCAACGGCGCGTGCTCGCCAAGGCCGCGACGCGCGACGCCCGATTCTGGATCCTGACCGCAACGTTCATCGCGCAGGGCGCGGCCACCAGCACCATGACCGTCCACCTCGTCGGCTACCTGATGAGCCGTGACCATCCCGCCACCTTCGCCGCCACCGCCACCGGCCTGCTCGGCGTCCTGTCGGTCACCGGCCGGCTCGTCCTCACCGCCGCCCGCCGACACCTACGCGTCACCACGATCGTGGCCGCCGTCTTCGCCACCCAAGCCGCCGCCATCCTCACCATGCCCCTGCTCGCCGACACCCGCACCGGCGCTGTCATCACCGTCGTCGGCTTCGGACTCGGCTTCGGCATCACCAGCCTCGCCACCCCAGCCCTGCTCGCCGACCGCTACGGCACCACCGCCTACGCCAGCATCGCCGGACGCCTCGCCGCCCCCGTCACCATCGCCAAAGCCACCGCACCCCTGGCAGCCGCCGTTCTCCTGCATACCGCTGACGGATACACGCCGCTGCTTGCCGCCGTGGCGACCTGCTGCGCGCTCGCCGCCATCGGCATGACTCTCCGAGCGAGAACCCCTGCGCCATGACCCTTCAGCCCCAGACCTGAGGCGATCAGTGAACCCGAGTCGCTGCGCCGCCTTGATCACCTTCAACACGACGACCGCCTCCTGCGGGTACAGACGGTGCCCGCCCAGACTGCGCTCCGGCTCCGCCAGCAAGCCCCTGCGCTCGTAGTAGCGCAGCGTCTGCGGATTCACTCCGGCCGCCCCGGCGGCCTGACTGCTGCGCAACCCGCTCACGCCGCCATCCCGGCGGCGGCCCGCTGCGCGAGCGCGTCAAGGACCTCGACGTGCGCGGCCGGAACCTGCACGTCGAGGCGAAGCCCGTCGCCGTCTTCGGTGAACGCGAACGAGAGGAACGAACAGCACGAGCTCTCCCTGCCGGTCAGCTCCCGCGCCGTTGTCTCGGCTGTCTTATCCAGGCGCCACCGCAGCGCGGTCGGCGACAGCCGCTGCTGATCGCGCAGGGCGGTCGCAAACAGGTCATCGAACTCGGCCAGCCGCAGCGGCCGTTCCACGGTCGGCAAGGTGCACGCCTCGGGCACCCACGCCTGGTCATCGCTGGTCATGCCCATGACGGTCCAGGTACAGGATGCAAGCCCTTGACCGTCGTCTCCGCTGACGGACCGCCCGCAGGACCAGAGGCTATTCGTCGTTCAGCACGTCCCCGACGGTCCGGCGTGAGGCACGTCCGCGCTGGCCCCGATACCGGCGGATCAGCTCAGCGGTGGACGAGTCGGTGCGGCCGAGGTCTGGTTGCTCTCCGGTGAGTAGCGGCGCGAGCTGGCTGGCCATCACCTTTCCCAGTTCGACGCCCCACTGGTCGAAGGGGTTGATGCCCCAGATCGCGCCCTCGGTCAAGACGATGTGCTCGTAGAGGGCCACCAGTTGCCCGAACGTGCCGGGGGTCAGCTTGGGGGCGACGATCGACGTGGTGGGGTGGTTGCCGGCCATAACCCGGTGCGGCACCAGGTGCGCGGGAGTCCCCCCTCTGCCGTCACCTCCTCGGCGGTGCGGCCGAAGGCCAGCGCTGCGGTCTGGGCGAAGAAGTTGGACATGAACAGGTCATGCATGTCGCCGAGGTCGTGGCTGGGTTCGCTGACGGCGATGAAGTCGGCGGGCACCAGCCGGGTGCCCTGGTGGATCAGCTGGTAGAAGGCGTGCTGCCCGTTGGTTCCCGGCTCACCCCAGAAGATCTCACCGGTGTCGTACGACACCGGCACGCCGTCCACCGTGACCGACTTGCCGTTGCTCTCCATGGTGAGTTGTTGCAGGTACGCCGGCAGTCGGTGCAGGTACTGGGAGTACGGCAGCACGGCGTGGGTCTGCGCGCCGAGGAAGTTGGTGTACCAGACGTTGAGCAGCCCCAGCAGCACCGGCACGTTGCGCTTCAGCGGCGTGGTGCGGAAGTGCTCGTCGACGGCGTGGTAGCCGGCCAGCATCTCGCTAAAGCGGTCCGGCCCGATGGACAGCATCACCGACAGGCCCACCGCTGAGGGCAGGGAGTACCGGCCACCCACCCAGTCCCAGAAGCCGAACATGTTTTCCGGGTCGATGCCGAAGTCGCGGACCCGCTGCTCGCTGGTGCTGACCGCGACGAAGTGCCGGGCGACCGCCGTCTCGTCGTCGCCGAGCGCGGACAGCAGCCACCGTCGCGCCTGGGCCCGGGATCTGCGCGGGCGCAAGGCGCAGGTGCTGCGGGCCACGAGGCTGTGGGACGGCGATCCGGTGCGGTGGAGCCGGCGGGCCCGGTACACGGCCGGGGAGGTAGACGGGCGGCGGCTCCTCGGCTACGCCGACGAGGCCGGCATTGACGCGACCCGGGGGACCGAGACCCTGGCGGAGTTGGTGCTGGCCGTGGACACCTGGCGGTGGGCGGGCGTGCCGTTCCGGCTGCGCTCGGGGAAGGCGCTCGCCGGTCGGCGCAAGGAGGCTGTCATCACCTTCCGGCAACCGCCCCGGGTGCCCACCGGGCTCACCGGGTACGAGCAGCCCGACCGGCTGCGGATCGGCTTCGGCTCGGACCGGCTCGGCCTCGACGTCAACATCAACGGCCCGGGCAACCCCCTCGAACTGGACCAGGTGCACCTGGTGGCCGACTTCGGGCCCGGTGAGTTGCCGCCGTACGGGGAGGTGCTGCGCGGCGCCTTCGACGGCGACCCGACGCTCTCGGTGCGGGGCGACACCGCTGAGGACTGCTGGCGCATCGTGGAGCCGGTGCTCGACGCGTGGCGAGCGGGGAAGGTGCCCCTACAGGAGTACCCGGCCGGTAGCCAAGGCCTGAACGAGTCACTGCTGGCCCCGGCTCCCGGCGGGGTGATTTGAGTCTGAGGTGTTGCTGCTCCCGGTGGTTCTCGGTTAGCGAGGCGGGCATTGACGGGAGGAACGAGGCCCGTGGCCTGGAAGCAGCGTCTCCCCGCCGCCGTCCGGACCTCGATTGCACAGACCGCTGGTGGCGTGGACCTGGTGGAGTCAGTGGTCGGGGGTGTGCTGGTCGAGCCGGTCACGCAGGGTGTCGGCGAAGCCCTCGGCGGTGGCCAGCTGCTCACGCAGCGCGGTCACGCGGGCGGTGGCGACGGTGTGGAACATGCCGAGCCGGTCGAGCAGCGCCGGCCGGTGCTCATCGCCGGCGGTAGGCAGGGCGTCCAGGACGCCGAGCAGGTCGCGCATCTCGTCGAGGGTAAATCCGAGCGGCTTCATCCGCTTGACCACGGCGAGGCGGTCGAGGTCGGGTTCGGTGTAGAGGCGGAAGCCGCCCTCGCTGCGGGCCGAGGGGACGATCAGCCCGGCATCTTCGTAGTGGCGGATGGTGCGGATGCTCAGTCCGACCCGGTCGGCAGCTTCGCCGATCTGCATCAGTCGGCCGGCGGCCGGGCCGCAGCTGTGCTGCGGCCCGGCGCCTCGCACCGTCTCCGGCATCAGTGGCCACCGCTGAGGTTGCCGGCCAGGGTCCCGTGGATGGCGGCGCTGCGCTTGTTCAGCTCGACGATCTCGACGGTCTTGCCGCGCGCGGCGTACTTGGTGGTGATCGCGTCCAGCGCCGCGACCGACGAGGCGTCCCACACGTGGGCGTGGGTCATGTCGATGACCACGTTCTGCGGGTCGTTGGCGTAGTCGAACTGGAAGACCAGGTCGTTGCTGGAGGCGAAGAACAGCTCACCGTGCACGGAGTAGATCCGGGTGCTCTCGTCGGGGTCCAGCACGCTGGTGACCTCCACCAGGTGGGCGACCCGGCGGGCGAAGATGACCATCGCGGTGAGGACGCCGGCGATCACGCCGATGGCCAGGTTGTGGGTGGCGAGCACCGCGCCGACGGTGGTGACCATGACCAGGGTCTCGCCGAGCGGCATCCGCTTGAGCGTGGCCGGGGCGACGGAGTGCCAGTCGAACGTGCCGACGGCGACGATGATCATCACGGCGACCAGGGCGGCCATCGGGATCACCGCGACGACGTCGCCGAGCGCGACGACGAGGATGAGCAGGAACACGCCGGACAGGAACGTCGACAGGCGGGTCCGAGCCCCGGACGCCTTGACGTTGATCATCGTCTGGCCGATCATCGCGCAGCCGCCCATGCCCCCGAAGAACCCGGTGACGATGTTGGCCACGCCCTGCCCCCAGGACTCGCGGGTCTTGTTGGAGCGGGTGTCGGTGATGTCGTCGACCAGCTTGGCGGTCATCAGCGACTCCATCAGCCCGACCAGCGCCACGCCGAGGGCGTAGGGGGCGATCAGGGTCAGGGTGTCGAGGGTGTACGGCACGTCGGGCAGACCGAACACAGGCAGGCTGTCCGGGAGGGCGCCCTGGTCACCGACGGTCGGCACCAGCACGTGGGCGGCGACGGTGATCACGGTCAGCACGACGATGGCGACCAGCGGCGCAGGTACGGCCCTGGTGAGCCGGGGCAGCCCGACCATGATCGCCAACGCGACCCCGACGAGCGGGTAGACCAGCCACGGCACGCCGAGCAGGTAGGGGACCTGGGCGGCGAAGATCAGGATAGCCAGGGCGTTGACGAAGCCCACCATGACGCTGCGCGGGATGAACCGCATCAGCCTCGCCACCCCGAGCACTGCCAGCAGCACCTGGATCGCCCCGCCGAGGATCACCGCCGCGATCAGGTAGCCGAGGCCGTGTTCCTTCGCCAGCGGTGCGACGATCAGCGCGATCGCGCCGGTCGCGGCACTGATCATCGCCGGCCGGCCGCCGCAGATCGAGATGACCACGGCCATGGTGAAGGACGCGAACAGGCCGACGCGGGGGTCGACGCCGGCGAGGATCGAGAAGCTGATCGCCTCGGGGATCAGCGCCAGGGCGACGACCAGGCCGGCGAGCACCTCGGTGCGGAACACCTTCGGCGACAGCCAGGACGGGCGGGACAGACGCGGCCGGGTGACCGCGGACAGCACAGAAGACATGTAGCCGTTTCCG
The DNA here is from genome assembly GCF_016803395.1 of Micromonospora tarensis. Taxonomy (GTDB): domain Bacteria; phylum Actinomycetota; class Actinomycetes; order Mycobacteriales; family Micromonosporaceae; genus Micromonospora; species Micromonospora tarensis. Next base: position 31,605 of record NZ_JAEVHL010000018.1, read on the forward strand.
TTCGGGGTGTACGCGCCGAGCGCACACGCGCTGCCGTGCCCGCCAGGGGGACGGCGCTTGACCTTCACATCAGTACCGGTCGGACGTTTCTGGACCGTTTCCGGGCATCGTCGCCCGGGAGAAGACCTCGAGGGGCCAGTAGCCGCAGCTCGACGACCTGCGTAGAACCTACCTTCCGGTGAGGGTAGAGTTCGGCTCTTCGTGATGATCATCACCGGAGGTGTCACCGGGAATGCCGGGCGTGAGCGCCCGTTGGGTGTGTCGCAGGCGTGGTGCCCGGATCGCGCCGGGGTCCCGAGTCCGATTTGCGACACGACAGCCGTTCAGGCGGCCACCAGGGAGGATCGGACGATAGCTGGGGTCAGCGCAGTCGTTCGCGTACATGTACCGCCAGGCGGGACATGGGTGAGGCCGCTCCTGCCGCTACGGCTGCAGTGATCGCGACGCCGAGCGCCGTCCCGCCCAGGACGTCGTGTGGGTAGTGCACCCCGACGACGACCCTGGACAGGGCCGCAAGCGCTGCCAGCGGTACCGCCACGACAGTCATCCTCGGGACGAGCAGGACGATCGCCGTCGCCAGGGCGGCGGCCATCGAGACACACCGCGACCGGCGTCGTGACGAGCAGGGCGCGTTGCGGCCAGGGGCGGGTGCGGTGGCGCCACATGCACGCGAGGAACAGCAGCCCGAGCAGCACCACGATCGAATCAGTGCTGTGCAGGGCCACCTGCTGCACGCTCTCCGGGGGTACGGCCCGTAAGGCCGACCGCGCCGCGATACCAGCACTCGCTCAGCTCCTGGATGTCCAACGCGCTCCTCATGGCGTGCTTGGGGTGACGCCGGTTCAACACGGGCAGTCAGCCCAGGGCTGGGTCACCCCGTGCGCAGCGACTGCCGCCGGGACGCGAGCGCGGCCAACTCGTCGGCGGCGTCGCTGACGATCGAGGTGCGGGTGGTGTCGCGCAGCCAACCGTGGGGGAGCGCGGTGGTTCCGCTGTAGGCGCCGGCCAAGGCTGCGGCGATGCGCGCGCTGGCCGGGTCGGCGACGGCGGCGGCGAAGGCGGCCGCCGCGGCGGGCCGTGCCGGGTGGCGCAGGAATGCGGCCGTGGCGACGCTGATGCGGCAACGGTCGCTGGTGTCGGGCGAGAGGTGGACGGTGGCCTCCGCGGCGCTGTGCTGGCCAAGGGCGGCAACCCGCGCCAGGCGGTCGGCGAGGACGCCGTCGCCGCCCAGCTGGGCGAGGCGGTAGCAGAAGTCGAGACGGTCGATGTTCTGAGTGTTCTGGGCGCGGTACGCCAGCGCCACCGCGTAGGCCACGGCCACGCTGGCCTGCTGCGCGGGCGGGTCCCCTCGCAGCACCGCGCTGACCAAACGGGCGCGCCGGCCGAGGTCGTTCAGCGGTACCGGTAGCAGCCCGGCGGGGACGGCGCACAGCAGGTGGACGCCGTCATCGACCGGATGCCGTGTCGCCTGGCCGTCGGTGCGGCCCCAGGTGACGGTCATCGCGGCCATCAGGTCCTCGATGTAGCCCGGCGGTTCTGGGCAGGCGTCGGCGTGGGCTACGAGGTGTCGTGCGTGCGCGACGACCCGTGCGGCGGGCTGGTCGAGCGGCCCGGTGGGCCACGTGGTGGGCAGGCGCGCGGCGGGTGTTTGCCCGGGGCGGTGAAGGGCCGCGACCAGGCAGCCACGGCTGCGATCGCGTAGCCGCGCCAAGGGTTGGTCGATGAATACCATCCCTCGAAACTCTACCCTAACGTAAGGGTGGAGCGATGGAGGGTCGCTCTTTCGATAACGCTAACGTCAGAGTAGATTCGGCGTGTCGGGCGGACAACGGTCCGCAGGCCAGGGAGGTGTCATGACGCAGTTCTTCGTGTGGCTGACCGACGGCACCCTGCTGACGGTCGCCGCCGACCGGTGCCGTCACGATCGACGGATCATGACCTTCGAGCGCCGCACCGGGACCGCCTGCACCACCCACTGGCGCGAAGTGTCCGCGCTGCGGTGGGAGGACGTGCAGCGGGTCGAGCGCATCGAACACGTCTAGCCGTTGCACGCGGCCGGGCGGCACTGGGCCCGACACCGGCATGCCGGTGCACCTCGGCGGCTGGGGGTCATCGTTGCGGTGCGGCGTGGGTCACCAGTTCGGCGAGCTCGCCGGCAACGCTCCACACGCGCAGCGAGGAACGCAGGCGCGCGCCCCATTCGGTTGGCACCAGGTCGTCTCCGCCGTGCGCCCCGAGCAACGCTGCCGTCATGACGGTCGCGTCCGACGCGGGTGCGAGCATCGCTCGACGCAGCGCCGGGTGAGGCTCTCGGTAGCAGGTCAGGTACAGGCGCAGAGCTACCGCGAAGGCCGTGACAGCTGGCTCGCCGGCCATCTCGGCAACGTTATCCTCTGAATTGAGGGGCCGACCGACCAGCGCCCGTACCGTCTGTAGCGCTCTGCGCAGCGGCACGGTGTCGGTGTGCGCGGCGATCGTCGCGATGAGGTGGTCGACGTGCGGCGGCCGGCCGGGTTCCTGCAGAGCCGCCACGGCCACGGCAACGGCCTGCGCGGCGGCGATGTCCTGAGCGGTATGGTCGGCGCCGCATCGGGCAGCGGTGCGGCGGGCGGCCTCGGCCACCTCGGACAGCGGAAGGCGCGGCAAGAGGCCCAGTGGACTGATCCACGCCGCCGCGGCGCCCGGCGTCGTGAAGCCGGTGACGTCAAGGTCGTCCAGGTGCAGCGCATCGATCCGGTGCGACGGGCGCCGGCCGGTCAGGAGGGGGCGCGTCACCGGGTAGGTCGAACGGCGGATGAGATGCACCGCGAGGCTGAGCGTGTGCCCGGTGACCGGACCGTACTCAAGCTCCCGAGTGGGTGACGGCATGACCCGGTCGGTGTCCTCCACCGAGACGGAGGCGGTCATCCCGCGGTGCAAACCTTCGGCGCACGCGATCATGAGTAGGCAGCCGCCGACGCGGTGTCGCCACCTCTGCCAGGCAGCGGTCGGATTGCTGGACAGGTCAGTCATCGGTTGTCGCTCTCCAAGAAGTGTCGGGGTGCCGGCTCCGGGCGACCCTTGCCCCGGTGCCCCCAGCCCGCCTGGGCCCACAGTGCCGGGTCGCGGCAGGTGCGCCCGTCGACGACCTTGCGGCCGCCGACCAGCTCGCCGAGGGTGACCGGGTCGGCGTTGCGGAAATTGGCCCACTCAATGAGGAAGCCCGCGCGCGATGCTGCCTGGCTGGACTGCCCGGTGTGGTGAGCCGCCGCGGCGCGGGACCTGCCTGTTTGCGGCGCCGGGGGCGGTCGGGGGTAAACCTTGCGCCGGGTCATCCGGGCGGCAGCGGCCCGGCTCCCGGCCTGCCGAGCCGGGCCAGCGCACTGGCCGCTGTCCAAACGCGCGACGCACCCTCCAGTCGAAGGCCCCACATGACGGGGAGGTCCTTCTCCGCCCGGCGGGCGCCACACAGCGCGCCGGTCATCGAGGCGATGGTGTCAGTGTCGCCGCCCATACCAATAGCGAAGCCGATCGCCGCAGGGACGTCATCAGGATGGCGCAGGAACGCGGCCAGCGCGGCGGGCACAGCCTGGACCGCCGCAACACCGTTGCCGACCTCGCCGGCCACGTCGGCACCGCTGGGGGCCCGGGCGACGAGTGCGGGCAGTTTCCGCAGCGCGCCGCGGAACTCGGCGGTGTGCACGTGCTGACAGATCGCCGCGACCATCCGGTCGGCGTCCAGCGGGGTGTCCTGGATCGACAGTGCGGCCAGGGCGGTCGCGACCGCCTGTGCCGCCGCCCCGTCCAACGCCTGGGGGTGCTGGTGGCTGACCATCGCGGTCCGGCGCGCGCGTCCGGCCACGGCGCCGAGGGCCAGACCGGGTAACAGGCCGACCGGGGCGACGCGCATCGCCGCACCATTCCGAGCGAGCCATGTCCGTCGAACATGTCCGCGGCCGCCTGCCGCCACGCGGCGCCGCGGGCGATCTCGGCGAACAGTTGGGCGGCACCCTGGCCGTAGCCGCGGCCGGGTTCGCGCGTCCACTCGCGGGCGAGTTCGTCGGCAAGCTCGTCCTCGTTCACGATGCCCCGGCGTCGGGCCAGATGGTCGGCCAGGACGAGAGTGCAGGCGGTGTCGTCGGTGAATCGCATCAGCTGGGTCGAGCGGTGCATCCAGTCGTCGATCTCGGCCGGATCCGCCGGTTCACGGCCCTCGAAGGGTGCGCCCAGGGCGTCGCCGCAGGCCGCCAGCACCATGGCCCCGCGTACCCGGTGTGACCAGCCCAATTCTGTCCTCAGCATCGGTTCACCGTCTCCCGCGATCACTCCCGACGGACTTTACCCTAACGCGAGGGTAGAGTATTCAATGGCCCCGGGAGCTGCGGATCGCCGCCCGGACCACGTGCTTATACCGTCACCACGACAGACGGGACCAGCGGTCGCCGCCGGTGGGTCCGGTCGATCCGTCGCCCACGACCCGGCGCATCCGCTGTTCAAGCTCGTGGACGTCGGCGTTGCCGTCCCGCACCGCCTGGGGTGGGGCGTCGGCGGTGAGCGGGCCGACCTCGTCGGCTTCGCTGCGCTAGCCAAGCGCGCGGATCGCATCGGCGTGCGGGAGGACTGCGCGTCGGCGGCATGCTTGAGGTGCCGGGTGCATCCGGTTTATCCTCGTCGCGAAGTGTCATCGCGTCTGGCCGCAACGACGTTGTGGTGATGGAGGTGACACAACATCAAGGAACGACTATGCCGGCGTCACTGCATCATATGATCATCCCAGTGTCTGATCGCGACGTTGCCGCCCGCTACTTCATGGGCCTGCTCGACCTGCGCGAACCCTGGGAGAACGGCTTCTTCCAGTCGGTGCAACTCGATGATTCGGTTGTCATCAACTTCGCGGCCCCGCCGGTCGAGGTGCAGCCCCAGCACTACGCCTTCCTGGTAAGCGACGAACTGTTCGACCGCATCAAGTCCCGATTCGACAGCGACGGTACGCCGTACACAGCCGACCCGCCCGGTAAGCGGCCTTCCGAGGTCGGTGAGGTCAATCGTGACGGGACCGGCCGACGACTGTATTTTTTGGGCCCGGACAAGCACATGCTTGAAGTGCTGACTGCTCGCTATAACGACGTGCCACACCGATCTCGGCCGCAGTGACCGAGCCAGCAGCCGCGCATGAGCCGTTGGGCTGAGGCGCATGCAGATTGGCGAGCCGCCGAACGCATGGGGCTGAGCATCCGCACGATCCGCTACCACGGGGACGGCTAGTAGTTCGGTCAACGGGACGATCGTGCTGGTGATCTCGGCGCGTCCAGCTCGCAGGTCGACCACCGTGCCGTCTACGGCCACGAGGATTCGCTTCGAAGGCACTGCGGTCGCCTCCGCCAAGTGCGCTCGCTCGGCGTGGCAGTGGTCAGGCTGGAGTCGGCCACCGCGAGAGCAGGCCCCGGGCGGCCGGCGACCGCCAGGCCGCAGGCAGGGCCCGCTCACCGGTGTGTGCGCCGACCAGGGCGGCGGCCATCACCGCCACCTCGCTGACGGCACCCGCTTGGGCCAGGCTCGTGCGGACCGTCGCCACCGGATCGCGCGCGCAACAGCATCTTCGTCACCCGCATGGCCTCCCGCAGCGGCGGCGTGACGGTGTGGGCGGCGACGGCGTCGACGAACACGTCCGGCTCAGTGTCCATGCGGCGCGCCGCCAGCGCGGTGGCGACGGCGTGGGCGACGGCCGTGTCCTGACTGAGCGCAACGGTCGTGCACCGTACGGCGATCTCACCGGCCAGGGCCGCCACCTCTTCCAGCGGCAGGGCGGTGAGCAGTCCCACCGGCCAGATCCAGGCCGCCGGCCCGACCGAGCCATCCGCGATGGTGCCCTCGGCCACGTGGACGGCAGTGCGGGCGACCGGGCCCACCGTCTGCAGGCCGGCCGTCAGTGCGTCCACGTCGACCGTGCCGGCCGAGCCGGACAGGCGGCGGGCGAGAGTCATCGCCGAGGCGGTGTGCGGTCCGGGTGGGGCGCTGCCGTCGTGCCTGCGCAGCGCCGCGGTGATCTCCGCGGCGGTTGGTGCGCCTCGCTCCTGCAGGCGGGCAGAGGTGGCCTCCGCAGCGGCGGCGGCGAGCAGGGCGGCGCGACCGCGGCTGCCTGCCAGAGAACCCGCCGTATCACCAAGGCTCGTCAACCGTGGGCCGTGCATGGATCACCCCGTTCTGCCTAACCGGCCTGTGGCCACGCCCACTTCCGGCGGCGTGGTGGATGTCGCCCGTCTCAGGCGCCGACCGGTACGTCCGCCATCTCCTCCCACAGGTCGCGTACCTGGCGGAAGTCGCGCTCGGGCAGGCGGTTCAGCAGGGCGATGACCTCGGGCCGCGCGTTGCTGGCCGCAGCCGCGGCCAGCAACGCGTTGCGGCTGGCGGGACCATCGTCGAAGGCTGTTCGGACGTGGTCGAGAAGTTCGATGCGGGTCACGTCGTGCACCGGTTCCTCCTGCGTTCTGTCGTGCCACGCGGACCGCGGCACTATCCCTACTCTAACGTAAGAGTATTTACGAACCGCGGCCCCTAGGTCGGGAAGGTGTCACGCGGTCGTCGGCGACGCGACCGCCGCTCGGAGCCGGGCAGGGGAGCGAGGATCGCTGCGACACCGACGGCCAGGGGGAGGGTCGAGCCGATGAGCAGGGCCTGGGTGTAGCTGCCGGTGATGTCATGGCCGACGGCGAACAGGACGGGGCCGAAGGCGGTGGAACCGACGTTGACCGCGGTGACCGTCCCGCGGATGGCGCCCAGGTGCCCGAGCCCGAACAGCCGTGGCGTCAGGGCCGCCTCGACGGTACGGATGGCGCTGGAGGCCGCGCCGAGCGCCACACCGAATCCCAGCGCCGACCATCCCGGCCCGGCCCGGGTGGCCCAGGCGAGCGCGACGGTCAGTCCGACCATGGCGGCCGGCAGCACCACCCGAGGGCTGGTGCGGTCGATCAGCGCGCCGACCAGCAGCGTCGCCGCGATCCCCGCGATGGTCTGCGGCAAGAAGTTCGCCGCCGCCGCAGCAGCGGTGAGCCCACGTTCGGTGAGCAGGCTGATCTGGTGGAAGGCCACGGCCGTGGTGAGCATTCCGGACGTGGCGACACTGGCGGACAGCACCCAGAAGTACGGTGTGCGCAGCGCGGCGCGGTGACTGAGGTCGGCCAGGGCGCCGCCGTCGAAGCGGGCGTCTCCATCGCCGCCGTCAACCCGCTGGCCGACGTCCTCGGGGCGGTTGCGGATGCCGAACACCGCGACCGGAATGACGACCGCCCACACGGCCAGTCCTTCCACTAGCCAGGCGGTGCGCCAGCCATGAACGGCGATCAACCGCTCCAGCAGCAGCGGGGCCAGGGAGATCCCGGCCGCGCCGACCGCGGAGACGACGCCCAGCGCGATACCTCGCCGCCGCCGGAACCAGTGCGCGGTGACGGTGGTCGCGGCCAGCCCGAGGGCGCCCTGCCCGGCCATCCGGATACCCACGAACCCGGCGGTGAGACCGACGATCCCCGACACCACAGACAGCGCCACCAGCACGGCGCCGAAGACCACGCCGATGACCAACATGCACCGGCGCACCCCATAGCGGTCGACCAGTCGCCCGACCGCCGGCAGCGCCGCCGCGCCGGTCAGGGTGCCGATGAGGTACGCGGTGGAGATCGCTGAGCGGCTGATTCCCAGGTCGGCGATGAGCGGGTCGACGAACGCCGACACCGCCACGGTCTGGCCGGGCGCGGTCATCGCCAGCGCGACAGCGGCGAAGCCAACGATCCGCCAGCCGTGGAAGCCGCCAGTAGGCGTCGGTGCGCTGGTCGAGGGCAGGGTGGTAGTCATGGGCCTCAGAGCTGTTGACGCGGGGCCTCGCCGGGTGGTGGGCCGGTGTAGGCCACCCGCGGTGCGGGTCGGAATCGGGCTGTCTGCCGCCATGGGCGGCAGGATGGACATGCCGGAGCCGGGAGCCGGTTCGCCCGGTTCCCGGCGGCGGGCCGCGGGCCTCTCCGCACGTCCACGCAGTCCCGCGACGCTCACCGGTGACGATGATCCTCCCGGTCCGGGGGTGCTCCTTAACCGGGTCAAGTGCTGCCGGCGTGCCCCCGGTGGCCCCGCGTCGCTCGGGCGGGCGGCTTCGCCCCGGGGAGGCGGGAGGGTAGGACGAAAACCCGTCGCCCCGAGGCGTCGCGGCGCCGGCCTGACGAGCGGCGCTCCGAAACCCTACCCTAACGTACGAGTATCCATATCAGGTGGTGGTGCTTGCAGGGGGCAGTATCGACGCCGCCTGCTGCTGACGTCGCCGTCGGGTCAGCCGACCCGCGCGACCGTCGCGTGATCGCGGATCTCCCCGGCTTCGCAGTGGCCAACTCCGAGATCGCCCCGGGGTTGGCCGGCGAACGTCAGGAAGCGTGAGACGGCCGTCGTGGGTCAGGTGGAGTTCGTGCATGGCCCTGGTGCAGGCGATGTAAAGCATGCACCTGTCCATTTCGTTGGCGTAGTTCGTGTCGTCGACCTGCGGGACGATCACCGTGTCGAATTCCAGTCCCTTGGAGAGGTGCGCCGAGGTGATGACGATGCCGCTGGCGAACTCTGCGCTGTCGTAGTCGAGGAGCGTCAGCTCGACGCCGGCCTCCGCCAGGGCCTGGTAGAGCGTCGTCGCCTGGGCGATGGTCTTGCAGATGATGCCGAGAGACTGGTGTTCGCTGTTTCTGTGCTGCTCGATGAGGGCCAGGATCTGGGCCTGTTGACCCTTCTGGTCTGTGCACGCGATGACCTGCGGTGGACGTCCGTGGCGCTCGACCGGGACGATCTTGTCGTTGCGGGAGATGTGCTGGGCGAAATCCGTGATTTCGGTCGTGGAACGGTAGCTCTTGCGCAACTCCAGGCAGTCGGCCTCGGGGAAGATGCTGCGGATGGTCGACGGTGACGAGGAGCTGAACGGGTTGACCGACTGGTTGGCATCTCCCAGGATCGTCATCCTGCAGGAGAACAGCTCCCGCACCACGGCGTACTGGATGGGCGTGTAGTCCTGCATCTCGTCGATCAGCAGGTGGCGGATGCGTCCGTAGCTCTCCTGGCGAGATGTCCTGATCATGGTGTAGATCAGCGGGAAGACGTCGGCGTACTCGACCTTCTTCCGACCCAGCGGCTTGAACAGGCCGCGGCGGGCCGGGTGCGAGTAGAAGGCCTTGTACACGGCAAGCGCGTCCTTGTGGGGGAACATGGCGCGGACCTGCCGGCGCACGGCGGTGGTGTCGGCGGCCGTCCACGTGCGGCCTCTGTCCGAAGCCTGCTGCTTGAGCAGGTGGACGGCGGTGTCGGCCAGCAGGTCCAGCCGGGTGAAGATCGGAAGTGTCGGTGACTGCCCGAAGGTCGCCGCGACCCACCCGGCGGAGAGCCGATTGTTCTTTTGGACGATCTCGGCGGGGGTGAATTCCTCGTCCGCCCGCGCGCTGATCCATGCGTCGAGCAGGGTGACGAACTCCGGCGTCGCCTTGTAGCGCATGCGCTCGGCTGCCGCGTCGTCGACTCGGTCGAGCAGGTTGACCACCTGTTCGCTGAACGTCTCGTAGTCGGTGATCTTGGCGAGGAACCTGCCGGCGATGGTGGTGAAGTCGATCTCGGCGATCTGCTCTTCACCTAACTCGGGCAGCACGTTGGCGATGTAGTCGCCGAAGACCTTGTTCGGGGAGAGGATCATGATGTTGTCGGAGGAGAGGGTGTCCTTGAAGCGGTAGAGCAGGAAGGCCACCCGGTGCAGGGCGATCGACGTTTTCCCCGAGCCCGCCACACCTTGCAGGATCAGCACCTGCGCTGTCTCGTTGCGAATCACCGCGTTCTGTTCCCGCTGGATCGTCGCCACGATGTTCTTCATCTTGTCGTCGGCCGACTGGCTCAGCTCCCGCTGCAGGACGTCGTCACCGATGTTCAGCGCGCTCTCGAACATGTATTCCAGGCGCCCGTCCTGGATCTTGTACTGGCGCTTGCCGGTGATCTCGCCGTGGGCGATCCCCTGGGGGGCCTGGAAGAACGCCTCGCCCGACTCGAAGTCGTAGTAGAGGCTGGAGACGGGGGCACGCCAGTCGTGCACCATGATCTCCTGGGTCTGCGGGTCGGAGAAATTGTGCACACCGATGTAGTGGGCCCTGGCCCCCGTGTCGCCGCTCGCGTGAAAGTCAACGCGCCCGAAGTAGGGGGACGTCAACAGCCGCTGGATGCGTTTCCGCACCGTGACCGCGTGCTCGGCCAAGGTGACCGAGGTGTTCACCTCGACGCGGACGTTCGCCTTCTCGATGCCGTCCATGTCGCGCCAGTGCGTCCACATGTGCTCCTTGTGCGCCTGGATGGCGCTGGCGGAGCTGTCGATGGTGGTGGTCAGACGCTCCAGCGCCGCCGTCAGCAGACGCACCGTCTCGGCCAGATGCTGACGCTCCAGCTGTTCGTCTCGAGTCTGCACATCTGTCACAGCTGTCTCCGGTTCGATTCCTGCACGTATGGGACGGTCGGACGCCATCTCCACCTCTACCCTAACGTGCGAGTACAGATGCCGGCCGGCACCGAGTCCCGCAGGGGTGCCCATCTCGGATCCGGCTTGCGTGCGGATCGCCAGGGGTCGGACTCGTCGAAGGCGAACACCCACTGCGGGAGGTGGCTGCTGACGTGCTCGCTCCGGCGGCGTCCTCCGTGACCGCTGGAACCACTACCCCGCGCAAACTCTTCCGTGCGGGTAGGGTTGTGGTTCAGTTTGGCGACCGGCCGGTGCCCGGCGCGTCGCAGTCGTGCCGGCGGTGACAGTGGTGCCGGCTAGCCTGGACGGCAGTCGACCGGTGGGCGCTCACCGGGTTGCGAGCACGATCGGGAGGCGGGACGGAAGCCATGGGTGACGGCGCACTGATGCAGATCGGCGAAGTGGCCGAGCGGACCGGGCTGAGCCTGCGCACGATCCGCTACTACGAAGAGGTGGGCCTCATTGTCCCCTCCGCCCGCAGTCAGGGCGGCTTCCGCCTCTACACCGACGCCGATGTGGACCGGCTGCAGGTGGTCAAGCGAATGAAGCCGTTGGAATTCAGCCTGGAGCAGATGCGTGACCTGCTGGCCATCGTCGATCAGCTCTCCGGCGGCGCCCGACTGGCCAAGGCGGAACGTCAACGGCTGCTCGACACCCTCGCCGGCTACCGCGAGGCCGTCCACGAGCGGTGCGCGGCGCTACGGGCGCAGCTCGCCACCGCCGAGGAGTTCGCCGCCACCCTTACCGGCCACATGGACGGTCTTCAGTCACCGACCGCCTCTCGCGCCACGGCCAGCGGCTGACCTCCGAACCCCGTCACCCCCGCCCAGTCGGGCAACCCTCACGTGAAGGTATTGTTGTGCTGGAGTCAGCGACAGAGGGGGTGGGCGCAGGTGCCGACGGCGACAACGACGACAGCAGTGGCCGCCGAAGCGGCCCGGCGGCGCACCTTTGCGGTGATCTCCCATCCCGACGCCGGGAAATCCACCATCACCGAGGCGCTCGCCCTGCATGCCCAGGTGATCGGCGAAGCCGGTGCCGTGCATGGCAAAGCCGGCCGCAGGGGAGTGGTCTCCGACTGGATGGCCATGGAGCAGCAACGCGGCATCTCGATCACCTCCGCGGTCCTGCAGTTCGCCTACCGCGACCTGATCATCAACCTGCTCGACACCCCTGGCCACGCCGACTTCTCCGAGGACACCTACCGCGTCCTCACCGCCGTGGACTGCGCCGTCATGCTCCTCGACGCCGCCAAAGGCCTGGAACCGCAGACCCTCAAGCTGTTCGAGGTCTGCCGGGCCCGGCAAATCCCGGTGATCACCTTCATCAACAAGTGGGACCGCCCCGGCCAGGAGCCGCTGGCACTACTGGACGAGATCGAACAGCGGATCAAGCTTCGTCCCACCCCGATAACCTGGCCGGTCGGCATCGCCGGTGAGTTCCACGGTGTGATCGACCGGCGCACCGGCGAGATGACCGCCTTCCACCGCACCCCCGGCGGCGCTACCGCGGCGGTCGAGGAGCAGTTCGACCCGCGTCAGGCGGCGCAGCGCTACGGCGAGGACTGGCGCCGGGCGGTCGAGGAGCTTGAGCTGCTCGCCCTCACCGGCGCGACCACGACCAGGCGGCCTTCACCGCCGCCGTCACCACACCCGTGCTGTTCGGCGCGGCAGTGGCCAACTTCGGAGTACGACAACTGCTCGACGTGCTCGCCAGCCACGCCCCCGCACCGCAGGCGCGCCCGGACGCGGACGGTCAACCTCGTTCGGTCGACGCGCCGTTCGCCGGCTTCGTGTTCAAGATCCAGGCGAACATGAACAAGGCGCACCGCGATCAGGTTGCCTTCGTCCGGGTCTGCTCCGGCCGGTTCACCCGAGGGATGACCGCCATCCACGCCGGCACCGGTCGGCCCTTCGCCACCAAGTACGCACAGCAGATGTTCGGCGCCGACCGGGAGACCATCGACGAGGCGTACCCCGGAGACGTCGTCGGCCTGGTCAACGCCACCGCCCTCGGCATCGGCGACACCCTCTACGACGGCCCGGCCGTGGCATTCCCACCGCTGCCCTCGTTCGTCCCGGAACACTTCGCCGTGCTCCGCGCTGCCGACACCTCCACCTACAAGCGGTTCAAGCGAGGCGTCGAGCAGCTCGACGCCGAAGGTGTGGTCCAGGTGCTGCGCAACGACCGCCGAGGCGAACAGGCCCCCGTCCTCGCCGCCGTAGGCCCGATGCAGTTCGAGGTCGCCATGGCCCGCCTGGACGCCGAGTTCGGTGTCACCGCCGGGCTGGAACACCTCCCCTACGAGCTGGCGCGCCGCACCGACCGGGCCAGCGAAGAGCGACTGCGCGGGGTCGCCGGCGCGGAGGTGTTCACCCGAGTCCGCGACGGCGCACTGCTGGCTCTGTTCACCAACGGCTGGCGGCTGCGCGCCATCGGCGACAGCATCCCGGGCCTGACCTTGGACCCCCTGCTCGTCAGCGCCTGACCAGCAGAACCACGGACGGGGATCCTATTGCCAGCAAAATCAATGGCCATTCGGTGGCGGCGCTGAGCGACACGCTTGGAAAGTGGCGTTGCGGGTACCTCTCGCCGTGGTCACCTCCCGATCCCGATCCGGCAACTAGGCGCCGCTCGTCGCCTTGGCTGGCCGCATTCGGGACCTGGCTGCCGGTACCCGACAGCGAGGGAGCCAGGCAGCTCGGCTGCGGCGGCGCCAGATGGAGATCATCGGGCTGATCGCGCTCCAGGCGGGGCTCGCGGCAGCGCTCGCCTGGTGGCTGGCGCACGACCTGCTGGGCAACCCGAACCCCGTCTTCGCGCCTACTGCGGCGGTGGGCACGATTGCTGCGGCGATTGGCCAGCGCACGCGCCGCACGGTGGAACTGCTGGTCGGGGTGGGGCTTGGCGTCGCCATCGGCGATGGTTTGGTCCTTCTCATCGGCACCGGGGCGTGGCAGACGGGCGTGATCGTCGCCCTGGCCATCGGCATCGCCCTCGGCCTCGTGGGCCGGGGCGGCACCGTGGTCAGCCAGGTGGGCGGCACGGCGGTGCTGATCGCCACCCTCTCCTCCAGCCAACAGAATCTGGAGGTACCCCGCGTCGTCGATGCGATTGTCGGCAGCCTGGCCGGCCTGACCGTGGTGGCGTTACTGCTGCCACTACATCCTATGCGTGTCCTTCATCGGGCGTCCGGACCGATCTTCGACGCGCTCACCACCTACCTTCGCGAGATCGAGTCGGCGATGCGCGCCAGGGATTCCGACCAGTCGGTACACGCGATGGAAGGGCTACGCGCGATGGGGCCGGACGTGGAGCGGCTACGCGAAGCGCTCAGCGGGGCCGAGGAGGTGGTGACGGTCGCGCCGGCCCGGTGGCAGTGGCGGCAGCATCTCGAACGGTACGACCGGGGCGTCGAACATCTAGTCCGCTTCATCCATAGCAGTCGGATCCTCGCCCGACAGGCAGCGACAATGATCAAGTATCAAGAGCGACTACCCCAGCATCTTCCCGACGCCATCGAGGCACTGGCGCAAGCCGTGCAGCAGCTGCAGCGGGAGACGCGAACCGACAAACCCCACGAACAGACTCGCCGCCTCGCACTGCGGGCGGCCGAGGAAGCCGGCTGGGCCACCGGTGCGGGATTGCAGAACTTTGGGGTCACTGTGGCCACGCAGGCTCGCTTGGCAGCCAGCGACCTGCTCCGTGCGACCGGCTGCCCAGTGGACGAGGCGAATCGGCGGGTCCGGCAGGCCGCGCGTAGCGCTGAGCAGGCGAACCGCCAGGATAACGGTGACCGCCAATAGTGTCGGCCCGGGCCGATCGAAACTCCGGACGCCCGCTCTTCCGTTGGCGAGGATCACAACGGTTGCGCGGCGGCGTAGCGGGATCGGGGCGGGTCGCGAGCCGGCGGAGGAGGTCGTGTGCTTTGTGCTTCCTGGGCGTCCCGGACGGCGGTGATGACGTCGTTGACGCTTGGGGACAGCTGCGCCGATGGAGCCGATGATGTGACGCTTTCCCGGTTGCGGCAGCGCAATCCGGTTGACGGAGTGAGCACTCACTCCGTAGCGTCGGCTGTATGACTTCCACCCCGAACCGACGCAGAGCGACTGGCATGACTGCCGAACAGCGACGCGAGACCATCATCCGCGCTGCTCTACCCCTGGTGGCCGAGCGCGGGGCCGCCGTGACGACCGCGCAGATCGCCCGGGCCGCGGGCATCGGTGAAGCCACGGTCTTCCGCGTCTTCGACGACAAGGACGCCGTGCTCGAGGCGTGCGTCGCCGCAGCCATGGATCCCACCCATGTCCTTCAACAGTTGCGATCGATCTCGCTTGCGCAACCGTTGGTGGACCGACTCGTCGACGCGGTCGACGCGCTCGACGCTTACCTCAACCGCATGGGCGCGGTGATCGGTGCCCTGCACGCCTCCGGCAACTCCAACCCCAACCGCAGATCAGGGCGTGGCACCGCGGAACCCGCCCAGCCACGGCAGCGATCCGCGGGGCGTGACGCCTCGCAGGCAGCCACCCGGCAGGCGATCCTCGAATTGATCGAACCCGAGCAGCCACACCTACGGCTTCCGGCCCACACTCTGACCGACCTGTTCCTCGGCATGTTCTTCGGCAGGAGCCGAAACCTGCACCAGCACACCGGAATCGACACCCGCCAGCTCGTCGACCTCTTCCTCCACGGCGCTTACTCGACCGGCAGGGCGGCGTGACAGCCGCATCGGCGAGCCAGCGCACCTACCGAACGACGCCAGCAGCGTCGGGCGTCCAGCACGTCGCCGGTCCACCGCAGTCAAACCCGACATGATGGTGATGTCTGCCGCAGCTACGTCCGTACAGTCCACACGGCCGATGCCGGTACCGTTGCAAACGGTGCGCCGGGAAGTCTGGTCGGCAACGTCCGACCCGACCCCCGAGAGTGAGCATTCATGACAGCAGCACCGCCGCAAAGCCCGCGCTTGTTCGGCCGAGGGTCGTGGCTCGAAGACCGGCGCATCGGCGACATCCTGCGGAAAGAGACCATCGGTGGCGTCCTGCTGCTCGCCGGTGCGGTCCTCGCCCTGATCTGGGCGAACTCTCCCTGGGGGAACGGCTACGAGACACTGCGCGGGTTCACGATCGGCCCGAAGTCGCTGCACCTTGATCTGTCGGTCGCGACGTGGGCAGCCGACGGGCTGCTGGCGATCTTCTTCTTCGTCGCTGGCCTCGAGCTGAAACGTGAGTTCGTAGCAGGGGACCTGCGTGATCCGCGGCGTGCCGCGGTGCCGATCGCCGCGGCGGTCGGCGGCGTGCTGATCCCCGCTGTGCTGTACCTGGTGATCAACCTCAGCTCGGCTGATGGGCAGGCCAAGGGCTGGGCGATCCCGACCGCCACGGACATCGCCTTCGCGCTGGCGGTTCTGGCGGTCATCGGCCGATTCCTGCCGCGTGCCATGCGTACGTTCCTGCTCACCCTCGCCGTGGTCGACGATCTGCTCGCGATCGTCATCATCGCCGTCTTCTACACCGCGAGCCTGTCGATTCTGCCGCTGCTCGCCACGCTGGTCCCGCTGGCGGCGTTCACCGTCCTGGTGCAACGCCGGGTCCGGTCGTGGTGGCTGCTGCTGCCGCTGGCGTTCGCCACCTGGACGTTGATGCACGCCTCCGGCGTTCACGCCACCGTCGCCGGGGTTCTGCTGGGCTTCGCGGTTCCGGTGCTGCGCAGCCGCAAGGCGGGCGGCCCGGACGCTGCTCCCGGGCTGGCCGAGCACTTCGAGCACCGCTTCCGGCCGATCTCCGCCGGCGTTGCCGTGCCGGTCTTCGCGTTCATGTCCGCCGGCGTCGCGGTCGGCGGGCTCAGCGGGCTCGGCTCCGCCTTCACCGACCCGGTCGCGATCGGCATCATCGTCGGCCTGGTGCTGGGCAAACCGATCGGGATCACCGCCGCGACGTGGCTGGTCACCCGGTTCACCCGGGCGAAGATGGACAGCGGCTTCGCCTGGATCGACGTGGTCGGTCTTGCGGTGCTCGCCGGGATCGGGTTCACGGTGTCGCTGCTGATCGGGGAACTGGCCTTCGGTCTCGGCAGCGACCGCGACGACCACGTCAAGGTCGCGGTGCTGGCCGGCTCGCTGGCCGCCGCGCTGTTGGCCACGGTCATCCTGCGCCTGCGCAACCGCACCTACCGGCGCATCCACGACGCGGAGACCGTCGATGCCGACCGCGACAACATCCCCGACGTCTACCAGCAGCCCGCCGGAAGCCGTACCGACACTGCCTGACCGTTTCGCCCGCCCACCCGCGCAGATCGTCGCTCGCGGAGGGCACCCCGGGGTCGTCAGCTACTGTCGTCGGCTGCCGTTGGTAGCCGACGATCGATCGCCGCTCGGTGGACGGGAAGCGCAATGGAGGCCACGTCACGGACGATGGAGTCCAGCAATCGCAAGACACGTGGCTGGTCGCTGGAGACGAGTCGGATGTCGTCGACGATCATGGCCAGGACCGTGTCGTACGAGATGTTGCTCATCCGGGCGCGGACGGTGCCGTCGTCGTCGCGGACGGCGTAGGTGGGATCGGGGCGGGTCGCGAGCCGGCGGAGGAGGTCGTGTGCCTCCTGGACGGCCCGGACGGCGGTGGTGACGTCGTTGACTCCTGGGGACAGCGCGCGTTCGGCGATGTCGGCGAGTTGCCGGAAGCCGAATCCGAGGTCTTGGCCCGGGCTGCGTTCCACACCGATGGTCACGCCCAGCCCGGCGCGGTCGGCCGGCACCGGGCGGGCCACACCACCGGCGGTCCGGTGCACCCGCAGCAGGGGCGCTCCCGAGGCGACGAAGTCACCCGGGACAGGGACGACGGAGATCGCACACTCGTGCTCCCGTGCCAACCGCCCGAGCAGGTCGAGGTCGACGTTGTTGACCATGCCGGGTTCCGAGGCCGGCACCGTCTGTGTCACCTCTCCGGGAACACGCGCCGGTGGCTCGTCGGGTGGGGGGAGACGGGCGATCGACCGTCGGGTCTGCGCGCCGATGGAGCCGATGATGTGGGAAACCCTCATCACCGTGGTGATGTGGTGCAGGTAGTAGATGAACGTGGCGCTGCTGGCCAGGACGAGGGCTATCGACACGGCGAGGGACAGCTCCGGTAGCCCTTGGCCCTCCTGATCTGGCAGAGCGGCCAGCACCACCATCGCGAACAGGAAGGTGGCGACGAACGTACCGAGCGTTGCCTGGATGATCCGGTCCTGCAGAAAGGTCCGCAGGACCCGGGGGGAGTACTGGCTGCTGGTCAGTTGCAGGGCCACGACCGTGATGGAGAAGACCAGCGCGGTGAAGGAGATCATCGCCGTGATGATCGAGGACAGCAGCGAGCGTGCACCGGCGGGGCCGCTGGGCACGATCCCCCCGAAGGGCAGATCCAACTGCAGCTCCAGCGCCGACAGCCCGACCGCCGCCAACACCGCACCAACCGAGAAGATCGCCGGCACCAGCCAGAAGCTTTCCCGTACCTCGGCCAGGCGCGCTGACGCGGTGCGGGGCCGGCTCACAATGCGCAGTTCTTCGTCAACACATGTTCCATCGTGTCGCACGCCCGGATGCGGCGCGCATCGTCTGCCGATCTCTGCGACGCCTCCGGTACGCGGCCCCGGGTGTGAACCTGGGACAACGGGGTAGCGGCGAGGGATGGATGCGCTGCACCTCAGTTACGCCCTGGTGGGGATTCTGGGGGTGTTGTTGGCCTTCTGGTCCAGCGCCATTCGTCGGACTCCGGTCAGTGAGCCGCTGCTCGCGTTATTGGTGGGGGTGCTGGTCGGTCCGATTCTCGGGCTGATCGACCTGCCGCATCACGAGGCGTCCGTGTTGACGTTGGAGGCGAGCCGGGTCCTGTTGGCCATCTCGCTGATGGCGGTCGCGTTGCGTTTTCCGCTGTCGGACTACCGGTCGGTGGTGCGCCCGGTCGGCGTGCTCCTCGCCGTCGCGATGGTTGGCATGGCGGTGGTCAGCGCCGGCCTGGCAGGGCTTGTCCTCGGCCTTCCCGTCGCTTTGGCGGCGTTGCTGGGCGCCTGTGTGACGCCGACGGACCCGGTCCTGGCTTCCAGCGTCGTCTCCGGAGGGCCGGCGGAGCGGCAGCTGCCGGCTCGTCTGCGTCAGGTGATCAGCGGTGAGTCGGGCGCGAACGACGGGCTCGCCTTCGTCTTCGTCGTGCTCGCGTTGTGCGCCGTGACCTCTGGATCAGTCGGTGGTTACCTTCTGGAGGCGGTGTGGGGGGTGGCGGGGGCCGTGGTGGTCGGCGTGGTGGTCGGTTACGCCGCCGGCCGGGCCGTCGTGGCGGCTGGGGCCCGGGAGGACGTTGATCAGGGCTCGCTGTTGGTCTTCACGGTCGTACTCGGCGTCGCGGCGCTGGGAGTCGCCAGGCTGGCGCGTACCGACGGCATCCTGGCGGTCTTCGTCGCTGGCCTCGCCTACAACGCGGTGATCGGGGACCGATCTCGCGCGTCGGAGCAAAGGCTCGACGACGCGCTCACCCGCTATCTGGTGTTGCCGTTGTTCTTCCTGCTCGGGGTTGAGGTGCCGTGGCGTGAGTGGCGCGAGTCGGGCTGGACGCTGGTGGCGTTCGTCATCGCGGTGTTGGTGCTGCGCCGGCTGCCGGTGGTGCTCGCGCTGAAGCCGGCCCTGGGGCTGTCCTGGCGCAGTGCGGTGTTCCTGGGTTGGTTCGGACCGATCGGTGTGTCGGCGCTGTTCTATCTCACCTACAGCCAGGAGGAAGGAGCCGGGGATCCTCGGCTGTGGGCCGCCGGCAGTCTGGTGGTGGTGGCGAGCACGGTGGTGCACGGGGTTACCGCTATGCCCGGTCGTCGCTGGTACGCGCACCGTGCGGAGCCGGCGACCGCTACCGGCGGTCCGCCCGGTTGATGACAGCTTCCGGCGCCTCGGGTGTGTGGACGGTGATGTCCTGGGTCGCCGACGCCACCCGGATGCCGTTTTCGGCAAACCGGTCCAGCACTCGCCGGGTGACCTGGTCCTTGACCTGACGGGCGGCTCGGACCGGCACGACGAACCGTGCTGACAGTTCGACCCAGTTCGGGGTGGCGCGGACGAACACGCGGGCATCGACCTCTGCCTCGGCGACCGGGTAGCGGTGACGCATCTGCGCGATGGCGTGCCGCGCCTCGGCCGTCGAGGAAATGTTCTGCGCCTCCTCGCACAGGATGCGCTCCGCGAGGTGCCAGTCCGCCTGGTAGGGGATGGGGAAGGTCAGTTCGTCCCACAGGTGGTCCAACACCGTGCTGCTGTTGTAGACCGGTGTGCAGAACACGAAGCGGTTCGACAGGGACACCACCCGTCCGGTGTACTGGCGGCCGCGTATCCAGGATTCCGGGTCGGTGGAGGATCCGCTTTCCAGGATGCGGGTCCGCAGCGGGGTGATGTCCAGGACGTCGCCGCGCACCTCGCACATCTGAATCCGGTCACCGACGCGGAACTGCCGGCCGGTGAGGATGGCGATCCACCCGGCGAACGCGCCGATGACCTCCTGCAGGGCCAGCGCGAGACCGACGCCGAGTAGTCCGACGACCAGGCCGATCCGGCCGGCGAACGGCCGCCACAGCAGTGCCAGCGCAAGCAGCAACGCCACGACGGTCAGGTAATGCACCGCCTTGCGCAGGTAGTAGCGATTGGTGGTGTCGCTCACCCGCAGGGTCGCCAGACGGCCAGCGACAGGGGCGATGACGACGGCCAACACCACTAGGACGACGCTGGTCACGAGGCGACCGCTCACGCTGCTCGTGTCCCAGAATGCCTCCAGGAACCGCTCCATGCTGCTCGCCCATCGTCCCCGGCGATCGGCCGATGGGGGTCCGTCGCGTCGTTTCCACCATATGCAGCAGCTGACGGTGGAATCTCGCAAACGCCCGTCCCGTGGCGGGCCAGCGCCACGCGTACGTCATCCCGCTCATCCGCAGCGGGTGAGTGGTCGGTCAGCACAGGTCGAACCGCGATGCCCCGTCCCCGCGGCAACTCGTGATCACCGGACTGTCAGCTCACGAGCGGCGAGCGCCCGACCGCCTTCAAAGGCCCGGTACGGTCCCGACGGCCCGAGCTGGTAACGGTCGGTGAGGTCGCGGTGAGAGAACCGGATCACCGTGCCCTGCACGGTCACCAGCTGCGGCGGAGTAGGCACCGGCTGGCCCGTCGACAGCACGAGCAGGGTTCCATCGGTCAGATCCACGTCGCGTACGACGAACGCCGTGTCGGTGATGACCCGCTCGACGCTCGCGGTCACGGTGAGCAGGTCGCCCACCTCGGCCCGCGCGACCGTTCCTGGTGTGGTGGTGAGCGTCGGTTCGGGGCTGGGCTGCGGAGTCACGGGGCTGCTGGTGCAGCCTGCGGCGAGCAGGACCACCGCTGGTAGCGCTGCCATTGAACGCACCCGGCCATTCCAGTTGCCCATTCGTGGGTCCTCCTCGCCGTCGTGGCGCTTGGTCAAGGATTTCCCCGGGATGTCGCGGTACGACCGCCAAAGCCTGTGACGGTTGGGTGACGATTCCCGCCGTCGATCAGTGCCTTGGAGTAGCGGCTCTGGATCGTGGCACCAGCCGGCGTGTCCCGCGTACAAGCGGTGGGTACGTCAACCGGATGGTGCTGAAGAACCCTGGGGACCTGCTCAGGCTGCTCGTCATCGCCGCGATCGTCTATCCGGCGCTGGTGCTGATCCTGCGGCTCTCCGGCAAACGCACGTTGTCCAAGCTCAACGCGTTCGACTTCGTGGTCACGGTGGCCCTGGGGTCCACGCTGGCGACGATCCTGCTCTCGCGGGACGTGTCACTGCTGGAGGGGATCCTTGCGCTGGCCCTGCTGGTGACGTTGCAGTACGTGGTGGCACTGCTCGCCGTACGCTGGCCGCCGTCGCAGCGCCTGCTCAAGGCGCGCGCCCCACGATGCTGTTGCGCGACGGTCGGGTGCGGCACGCCGCCCTGCGACGCGCTCGGATCGCGGAGAGTGAGATCCGGCAGGCGGCCCGTGGTAACGGCATCGGAGACCTGAGCGAGTTGGCCGCGGTGGTGCTGGAGTCCGACGCAGTCTCAGCGTCATCCCCAGCAGTAAGCTTGGTGACGGCAGCAGCCTCGATGACGTCGTCGACCACGCGGGCTAGCTGAGCGGCACAGGTGTCTGCGCCGCTCCTGGTGGGCACCGAGGCAACCGCCGTCGCAGGTATGATCGTTCGGAATCGGTGGGGCGCCGCGAGGTCTGGTCGGCATCGTGATGACGCACGTCTGTGGAGCGTGATCGATGCTGTTGTTGTCGTTCGCCGTTGTCCTGCTGGTGGCCGTGCTGCTCTCGGCACTGGCTCATCGCACCATCCTGTCTACCGCGGCGCTGTTCCTGGTTGCCGGGTTCATCCTCGGCGAGGACACCACCGGGCTGCTGCACCTGCACTCCGATTCCCCCATCGTGGCGCAACTCGCGGAGCTTGCCCTGTTCGCGGTGCTGTTCACCGACGGGATGCGGGTCGGCTGGGCAGACCTGCGCTCGGCATGGCGGCTGCCCGGCCGGGCGCTGGGTTGGGGCCTACCCCTCACCCTGCTGATCACGGCGCTGCTGGCCCATTATGTGGCCGGCCTGGGCTGGCCGGAGGCGCTGCTGATCGGCGCGATCCTGGCCCCCACCGACCCGGTGTTCGCGGCGGCGCTGGTGGGCAATGACAAGGTGCCAGCCCGCCTACGGCATCTGCTCAACGTGGAGTCGGGCGTCAATGACGGGCTGGCCCTCCCCTTCGTGGTGCTGCTTCTGGCTGTCGCCGCCGGCTCGGACGACCTGCACCTGGGAGAGATCGCCGGCGAACTCGCGATGGGACTGCTCATCGGTGTGCTGGTGCCGCTGCTGGCGATCGCGTTGGAGCGCACCCGCTGGCTTGCGGCGTCCGCCGCGTACGCGCCGCTGAACGGGGTGGCGATCGGGCTTCTGGTGTTGGCGTTGGGCAAGGTCACCCACGGTAACCTGTTCCTGGCCGCGTTCGCGGCGGGGATCACCGTTGCCACGTTCGGGCCGCGGGAGCGGGCGGCGTTCGAGCATTTCGGGGAGAACGTCGCCGAGCTGTTGAAACTCGCCGCGCTGTTGGTCTTCGGCGCGCTGATCTCGGTTCGGTTCCTGGGCGAGATCTCCTGGACCGGCTGGGCCTTCGCGGTGCTGGCGATCTTCGTGGCTCGTCCGGTCGCGTTGTGGATCTCGTTTCTCCGCTCCGGGCTCGGCGCCAGGGAGCAGGCCGCGGCGATGTGGTTCGGGCCGAAGGGCTTCGCTTCCGTCGTCTACGGGCTGCTGGTCCTGGAGTCCGGCATCGCGGCCGGCGACGAGGTGTTCCACCTCGTCGCTCTGACAATCGTGATCTCCATCCTGTTGCACTCGTCGACCGATGTCGTGATAGCGCAAGCCTTTGACGAGTCCCGGGAGACGCCTGCCTGGTTCGGCGTGCTACATCGGGCCCGGCGACCGCTGCGGCCCCGGCGGCGAGATCGGGACAGGTCGTCCGCCGACGGTTGATCCGTTGGGACCGCCGATGGCGGCCCAGACCGTCTTGCCGTCACCGAAGGAGAAGAAGCCCCAGTCGGTGGTGAGTGCGGCGATGATCGGTAGGCCACGACCACCTTCGGACATCTGACGGGGGAGTGCCGGGGCGGTGGAACTGGGAGTTTCGCCTCCCCGGTCTCGGACGCTGATCCTGAGCGACCCCGCCACGTGGGCGACCGTGATATCCATGTCCGTCCCGGCGTGTTGGACGGCGTTGCTGATCAGCTCCGAGGCGATGACCATGGCCCGGTCGGCCACGGCGTCCATGCCCCATGCGCGGCACTGCCGGGCGACGAGCTGGCGGGCGGCGGCGGGGGACTGCGCTCGGGCGGGCAGGTGCAGGTGCGCACGGCGAGAAGAGGGTGGCTCACGTCCGGCGGCAGGCTGTCCGAGGAGAGCCGTACCGAGGATCGCGTGCTGACCGAGGGTGGCGCGAAGCAGTCTCCCCGTGGGAGTCAGAGGATTGGTCGACAACGTCAGTTCCGGTCCGTCGGACCGGACCGGGGCCCACCGGGCGAGGAACGTGGCGATGGGAGCAACGTCCGACGTCGCGAGGGCGTTGAGGTCGACCACGAGGGTCAGCGGAGCGTCGAGGGAGCCTTCGAGCAGCAGAGAGGCAAGGTGCGGTTCTGCTTCGGGGGTGAGGTTGCCCGCGATGGCGATCCGCGTACTACCACCGTCGAAATCGCGCAGGACTGTCCATGTCAACCGAGCCATGAAGTTCTAGCTGCCGTTCGACGAGCCGTAGATGGTGCCGGTCGGCCGCGTCGCGGGACGCTCAAGCGCGGCAGCCACCCCGGTGATCCGGAGCACCTCGGCGACGATTCCCTGTGCGTTACGCAGGACCAGGACTCGCCCCTGCTGGGCGGCGAGCCGGTGAACATCCACCAACTCCTTGACCGCACCGGAGTCGATCAGTGTGGTGTCGCGCAAATCGACGATCAACCACTGTCCGGCGCTTGACGCGAGCGTGCGCTCGACAGCCTCGCGCAGGTGGCCAGCGAAGGCCATGTCCAGTTCCCCGGAGAGGTGGAGAGTCCTCGGCGCGAGCCCCACGCCAGAGGACCGGATGTTGAACATGAGGCTCCTGCCACCCCCAAGTCCCTCACCAAATACCTGCATGCCTGCACGTATCGTTTACGGCGCAACGGTACCTGCCCGGTGGCTTCCGCCATCAAGGGCTGGCGCTGGACTCTTCCCAGTGCCGCCACCACAGCTCCTCCGCCGGTTCCCCGGCGGCGGTCACCAGCGCGTTGATCAGGTCGGTGGGCGTCTGCGGGCGTCCGGAATTGGCCGTTTTCAGGAGACGGCGAATCTCGGCCGTCCGGTGGCGCATGACATCGCCGACGAGGGCTTTGCCGCCATCGGTGAGAGTCAACCAGGCAACCCGCCGGTCGTCGGATTGTTGGCGCCGGGCCACCAGATTCCGACGTACCAGGCGATTGCACATCCTCGTCGCGGTCGATGGATGCACGCCGAGCGACGAAGCGAGGTCCACGGTGCGCAACGGGGCCCGTGCGGCGAGGATGACCAGTGTCCGGTACTGCGGCAGCGTGACTTCCGCGTCCAGTGAGCCCAGGGACCGGGCGGTGATCCCTACCAGTGCGCGGCTCAACGCGGACAAACCGTCAAGCAGTTCATTCTCAGCTGCAGTCGACGGAGTGCCGCCTTCCGCGTACGGTTTCACCCGGAAATGATTGCACGGATGCACCTATAGTCGTCGGATGGGCCGCTCATGCAGGTGAGGATCGAAGCGTCAGCCGCCGACCGGGCTGCGAGGTGGGGACGGCTGACCGCGTTTCCGCCGATGCTTCTGGTGGTCCTGTTTGTCATGGTCTACGCCGCACTGATCCTGCGGCCGGACCTCCTGCGACCGCTGCGCGCCCTGCGGCTGATCACGGTGGTGCTTCGGGTCTCCCAGATGGGCGCAACGGCTGCGGCGACCGCCGCCGACATCTCGGCCCTGCGCGCGGAGATCGAGGCGTTACGTCGACAACTCGATCCAGGGACGTCGCTGGCGGGTGACGATTCGGATCGGCGGAGCCATGCGGCCCAACCCTCCGGTTGACCGCAGCGAGGGCAAGGCACCGCCTGCCCGTTCTTCCTTCGCCGACGCGGCGCCGAGTAGGTGGACCCGCTGGCTCGGGCTGCGGCTGGCCATCGGGTTCGTCGCGGTGGTCCTGCTGATCGACGTTGCGGCGGGCACCCATGCCGTACTCATTGGCTTTCTGGCCCTCGCCCCGCTGTTCGCCGCCGCCGTCGAAAGCCCGCGCCGCACCGCCGTGGTGTCGGCCACGGCGACCACGGCGGCGGTGGCGGCCGGGTTGCCCAGCGGGATGCTCGGCAGCCTCGATCATCTGCTGCGGGTGGCGGTGGTCATCGCGGTCAGCCTGATGGCGGTGTACGTCGCGCGGGCTCGAACCGGACGGGAGCAGCGTCTGCGCCGGATGGCCGAAATCGTGCGGACCACCCAGGCTGCGATCCTGCGTGAGCCGCCGCAGTGTGCGGCCGGGGTGGAACTGGCAGCCCGGTACGTCGCGGCCTACGAGGAGGCCGGCGTGGGCGGCGACCTGTACGAGGTGGTGGCCGACCAGGACCGGCTGCGGATCATCGTCGGTGACGTCTGCGGCAAGGGGCTCGCCGCGGTGCGACTGGCTTCGGCGGTGGCGGGAGCGTTCCGGCAGTCGGCGATCATCCGGTCGGACCTGACGCAGGTGGCGCGCGACCTGGACGATCTCGTCGCCCGCGAGCCAACTCCCGCCCGGGCCGCGACTTTCGTCACCGCCGTCCTGGTCGAGCTACGCGGAGGCGAGATCGGGACCGTCAACTGCGGTCACCCCGCGCCGATTCTGCGGCACTGCTCCGGGGAGTTGGAGGAGTTGAAGGTGTCTCCGCCGGATCGACCATTGGGTCTGGGCGGGCCTCGGACACCGGAGTGTGTGGCCCGTTGGGACGTCGGTGACCGGCTGCTGCTGCTCACTGACGGACTGCTCGAGGCGCGCGACAGCGAGCGGCGCTTCTTTCCGACGTCTGCGCTGAGGGCGTGTCTGGCCGAGCCGTCGGTGGACCAGTGTCTCGACGCGGTCTGGGACGCGGTGCACCGACACGTGGGGGGCGAACCGCATGACGACATCGCACTCCTGCTGGCTGAGCGCCGGCCCGTGGTTCGGTGAGCGACGAATACGCCTCGAGCTGGGGTGACCTGCGAAAACAATTCATTGCATCCATGCATGTTTCACCAGGTACCGCCCGGGTTAGGAGTCGTGCGTGGAGTTGACAGTCGACACGATGCAGGTTGGTGCCGTCACCCGCATCCGGCTGGTGGGGGAGATGGACCTCGCAACGAGCGGGCTCGTGCATGACGCGGTCATCGCGGCGTTGGCGCGCGATTCGGTGCACGACGTCATCCTCGACTTCGCCGATCTCACCTTCATCGACTCCACCGGCATGGGAACGCTCGTGGCGTGCCAACGCGCCGTCACCGTCCGTGGCGGCACCCTGCGGCTGGAGCACCTCGCGCATTTCGTCCGGCGGCAACTGTTCGCCGCCGGCCTGCTCGGCCTGCTCTGCGGAGGGGAAGACGACCAGGCCGCCCCATCGAACTGACCCCCCCGCCGTCCCCTCGGTTCCCACAGATCGGACCCCGCTCGTGACTCCGCCCCCGGACGCGCCGCCTCCGCGTCGAACCGCCCTGGCCGGACGCCTCAGGAACGCGGCCGCGCGACCGATCCAGCTCATGCGCTCGCCGTGGGCACGCCGTGTCCTGACGGCGGGCGCGCTTGTCGCCATAACCGCCACGGGTATCACGATCGGCACCCTCCTCGGTGCCAAAGGCTCCAGTGACGTCGGGCCGTTCCGGGTCGCGTTCCAGCTGACCCCATCCACGGACGGCGGCACGGAGATCGCCATACCCCCGTTGGGATCGCTCTTTCTCGACAGCCACGACGGTCCCGCGCGACTGACCGTCCGCCTCGACTCACTCGACCAGCGACGCACCGAGGCGCTGCTCGACGACCCCGCCGGCCTCGCTCACGCCAGCGCCACGGCACCCGAGGATCTCCGCGACGCCCTGGTCCGCCTCGGGCTGCGTACGGTCGGCGTATCGGTCCTCACGGCCATGCTGCTCGCGGGGTTGACGTTCCGGTCCGTGCGTCGCGTCGCGTGGTCGGGTGGCTTCGCGCTGCTGGTCACCGGTGGCACCCTCGGCACGGCCGCCCTGACGGTACGACCGCAGGCGCTGGCCGAACCCCGGTACGAGGGCCTGCTGGTCAACGCCCCGGCGCTGATCGGTGACGCGCAACGGATCGCCGATGACTACAGCCGCTATGCCGAGCAACTCCAACGCCTCGTCGGCAACGTCGGCGAGCTGTACACCACCGTGTCGACCCTGCCCATCTACCAGGCAGCACCCGACACCACCCGGATCCTGCACGTCTCGGACCTGCACCTGAACCCCGCCGCCTGGCCGATGATCAACAACGTGGTCGAGCAGTACGACATCGACCTCGTCATCGACACCGGAGACATCACCGACTGGGGCAGCGAACCCGAGACGTCGTATGTCTCCATGATCGGCCAGCTCAAGGCTCCGTACGTCTACATCCGCGGTAACCACGACTCACCCCGAACCGCAGCGGCGGTGGCCAGCCAGCCGAACGCGGTCGTCCTCAACGACTCCGTCACGACGGTCGCCGGAGTGACGGTCGCCGGCATCGGCGACCCCCGGTTCACGCCCGACAAGCAGGAAGCCGAGGCAGGGCCCTGGGAGGAGCCAGCGACGACGGTCGAGGGTACGGGAAAGCAACTCGCCACGACGATCCGCTCGCTGGACCAATCGGTGGACATCGCACTGGTGCACGACCCCGCGTCAGCGACCGCGCTCAACGGTGCCACGCCGCTCGTCCTGGCCGGCCACACGCACCAGCGGAAGGTGACGACGATGCCGCCGACCGGCACGGTCACCACCCGGCTGGCAGTGCAGGGCTCCACCGGCGGGGCGGGGCTGCGCGGACTCGAAGGTGACGAACCGATGCCCCTGGTCATGTCGGTGCTCTACCTCGGCGCGGATCACCGGCTCCAGGCGTACGACGACATCCAGGTCGGCGGCACCGGCACCGCACAGGTGAGCCTCAGCCGCAAGGTGGTCGACGACAAACCACCAGTGAACCCGGCTGCGCCGCCCGCGACCCCCGCCGACAATTAGCCTTCTGAAAAGCCTTCCACCCGGACACAACGCCCGGGGTCCGGTCGCCGCTTCCCCGTCACAGGCGGCTCAAGGCTGCCGGTGCAGGGCCCCTCGAATGATGTCGGTCAGTCGCCGGAACCCGAACCCGACGCCCTGGCCGAGGGTTCGTTCCACGCCGAGGCCCACCGCGACGCACGCTCGTGCGTCCGGCACGGGATGCCCCGGAACGGACGCGGTGATGACCCGGATGGTCAGGGCCAGCCGGTCGAAGCGGCCCGGTCCGACGCCCAGCGAGATCACGACCCTGCCGAGGGCCACGGGCACGATCAGCCCTGTCGCGGCCCAGTGCACCGCTGACCGCAGCGACCAGTGCGGGTAGGGCGCTGCCGTCGCTCCCGCCCGCGGACCGAAACCTGCGGCATCGGGGTGTGCCGCCCGCCCGTCCGGGTACGCCGCGAGCACTCGGCGGCGCAGTGGAGGTGTGATGAGCGGGGGGACTGTGGGAGGGGACGGGCGGCAGAGCCCGACAGAGCGGCTGGCCGAGGACGTGGCCGACGTGGTTCGCGAGGAGATCCGGGCGCTGCGCGCGCAGGTGGGCGAGGCGGCTCGGCCGGCCGGCGTGGGCATCGCGCTGCTGGCCGCTGCCGGCGGCTGCCTGGTGCTCGGCGCCGGAGCGGCGTCGGCAACGGTGCTGCGCATGCTGGAGACGCTGCTCCCGCGCCGGCTGGCCGCCGCCGGTCTCACCGCCGGTTACCTGGGCGCAGCCG
This sequence comes from Micromonospora tarensis, assembly GCF_016803395.1. Classification (GTDB taxonomy): domain Bacteria; phylum Actinomycetota; class Actinomycetes; order Mycobacteriales; family Micromonosporaceae; genus Micromonospora; species Micromonospora tarensis. The sequence goes on from NZ_JAEVHL010000018.1 coordinate 60,599, forward strand.
TGCTGCTGGGGCGAGTGGGACTGGCGCAGCTGCGCGCGGCCGGCGGCCCCTCGGCCCGGCTCGCGGACGACGTGCGGGACATCGTCACCGAGACCGCGGGCCGGGTGTTGCCCGCCGGCGCCGACGCCGCCCGCGGCGAACTGGGCAGGTGACAAAGAATCGGGAGGACGACATGGCGGACAAGCACGACCAGGCCGAGGAGATGCGCGACGACGTCCCGTCGACCATCGCGCGCTCGGACGACAAGGCAGTTCGCACGTACAAAAGACCCTGGAGTCGGCCGAGGAGAGCTACGGCGACGGCGAGCGGGCGCACCGGGCCGCCTACGCGTCGTTGAAGCACACCCACGAGAAGGTCGGCGACCACTGGGAGCCCAAGGAGCACAAAGGCCCCTCGGACCCGCAGGCGGCTCAGGGCACCCCGGCCTCGCGGGACCGCGACCGACCGACCGCCCAGGGGGTGGACGCCAACGCCAGCAAGGGCCACCCTTCCTCGGCTGGTTCGGCCCGATCGGCGTGTCCGCGCTGTTCTATCTGACCTTCGGTGCCGGCGAGCGAGCGCGGGACCGCTGCTCTGGACCGCCGGCAGCCTCGTCGTCGCGCACAACGGGCCGCGGCGGCGCTGCCGGGCCAGCGGCGTTCCACCGGCTGACCGGTATCCGGCGGAAGCCCGACGGCCCGTCCCGCGGGCTGGCAGGGTCAAGGCGCCGACTCGGGAAGGAGAAGGCGGTTGGAACGGTACGCGCCGGTGCTCGCCATGCTCGGGCTGGCCGCCGCCCTCGTCGGCACCTTGTACCTGGTGCACCTGCGGACGGCGGTGGCCCCCGTGCTGTCGACCGTCGCCGCGTTCCGGTCCGGGCTGCCGCCCCGCGAGCACGCGGTCTCCCGGTTCCACGTCCGCTGGTACGCGGTCAGCCTGCTCTTCCTCGCCTTCGACGTGGAGATGCTGTTCATGTACCCGTGGGCGGTCGTGGTCGCCGACGTGGGCGCGTCCGCTGTGGCGGAGATGTTCGTCTTCCTCAGTCTGCTGATGGCCGGCGTGCTCTACGCCTGGCGTGAGGGCGCGCTGCGGTGGGCCTGACCGGTGACCTCCTGGCCCGCTGGGCGTCACGCCGGCCGCACCTGCTCCTCGCCGCCGCGCCCGGCGCCACCGCCGCACGCCTGGCCGTGGAGGCCCACGCCGACCGGGCCGGATGGCCGCTCGCGGCGTCCCCGGCGGACGCCGACCTGCTTGTCGTGGCCGGCCAGCCGGGATCCGAGCTGGCGGCGGCGATCGAGCGGGTGTGGGACCAGTTTCCCGGCCCCCGGGCGCGGGTGCGAATCATCGACCCGTCGGGGTGGC